>NZ_JBHVER010000005.1:0-31085 GCF_042802195.1 Kitasatospora sp. NPDC057500
GAGGGCCTGCTCCCGGCGGAGGGCGACGGCGGCACGCTGCCGGCGGACGCGCCGATCGCGGTCAAGGAGGCCGTGATGCCGTGGAGCCGCTTCCGCGACGTCCACGGCCGCGGGGTGGACACCGTGCTGGGCCCGGAGATGCGCTCCACCGGCGAGGTCATGGGCCTGGACCGGGTCTTCGGCACCGCCTACGCCAAGTCCCAGACCGGTGCGTACGGCGCGCTGCCGACCAAGGGCAAGGTCTTCGTCTCGGTCGCCAACCGCGACAAGCGCAACCTGGTCTTCCCGGCCCGGGCGCTGGTCGGCCTCGGCTTCGAGCTGCTGGCCACCGCCGGCACCGCCGAGGTGCTGCAGCGCGGCGGCATCCCCGCCACCGTGGTGCGCAAGCACAGCGAGGGCGAGGGCCCGAACGGCGAGAAGACCATCGTCCAGCTGATCCACGACGGCGAGGTCGACCTCATCATCAACACGCCGTACGGCACCGGCGGCCGTCTCGACGGCTACGAGATCCGCACCGCCGCCGTCGCCCGCGCGGTGCCCTGCCTGACCACGGTCCAGGCCATGGGCGCCGCCGTCCAGGGCATCGACCGGCTGCTGCGCGACGAGGTCGGTGTCATGTCGCTCCAGGAGCACGCCGAGCTGATCAACGCCGGCCGCGCCAAGTAGCACCACTCCAGTGGGGGGCACCAGTACCGCCGGGTGCCCCCCACTTCCATGCCCTGGGAGGACTTTGTGTACAAGCTGCTGTTCGACCTCGTCTTCAAGAAGATGGACCCCGAGAAGGCCCACCACCTGGCCTTCTTCTGGATCCGGCTGGCCTCCTCGGTGCCCGGCCTGCGCGGCCTGGTGCGGCTGGTGCTCGCCCCGCGCGACCGGGCGCTGCGCACCGACGCGCTCGGCCTCGCGCTGCCCGGACCGTTCGGCCTGGCGGCCGGCTTCGACAAGAACGGCGTCGGCATCGACGGCCTGTCGATGCTCGGCTTCGACTACGTCGAGATCGGCACCGTGACCGGCGAGGCGCAGCCGGGCAACCCGCAGCCCCGGCTGTTCCGGCTGGTCGAGGACCGCGCCCTGATCAACCGGATGGGCTTCAACAACCAGGGCTCGGCCCGGGTCGCCGCCCGCCTCGCCGCCCGTCCGCACACCAGCTCCACCCCGGTGGTGGGCGTCAACATCGGCAAGACCAAGGTGGTCGAGGAGGCCGACGCGGTCGCCGACTACGTCAAGTCCACCGAGCGCCTGGCCCGTTACGCCGACTACCTGGTGGTCAACGTCAGCTCGCCGAACACCCCCGGGCTGCGCAACCTCCAGGCCGTCGAGCACCTGCGCCCGCTGCTGAGCGCGGTGCGCGAGGCCGCCGACCGGACCACCCCGCACCACGTCCCGCTGCTGGTCAAGATCGCCCCCGACCTGGCCGACGAGGACATCGACGAGGTGGCCGACCTGGCCCTGGAGCTGGGCCTGGACGGCATCATCGCCACCAACACCACGATCGGCCGCGAGGGCCTGCGCAGCGACGCGGCCCGGGTGAAGGAGATCGGCATGGGCGGCCTGTCCGGCGCCCCGCTCAAGGAGCGCGCCCTGGAGGTCCTCCAGCGGCTGCGGGCCCGCACCGAGGGCAGGCTGGTGCTGGTCTCGGTCGGCGGCATCGAGACCGCCGAGGACGCCTGGCAGCGGATCGTGCACGGCGCGGACCTCGTCCAGGGCTACAGCGCCTTCATCTACGAGGGCCCGTTCTGGTGCCGGCGCATCCACACGGGCCTGTCCGCCCGCGTCCGGGCCGGCGGCTTCCGCAACCTGGCCGCGGCCGTCGGCAGCGCCGTGGACGCGCGCAAGACCGCCTGAACCCCCTCCCCACAGCCTTCCGGAAGGACGTCATGACCCTCGCCCCCTTCGGCACCCGCCTGCGCCACGCCCTCGACACCCGCGGCCAGCTCTGCGTCGGCATCGACCCGCACGCCTCGCTGCTCGCCGCCTGGGGTCTGGAGGACACCGTCGCGGGCCTGGAGACCTTCAGCCGCACCGTCGTCGAGGCGCTGGCCGGCCGGGTGGCCGTGCTCAAGCCGCAGGCCGCCTTCTTCGAGCGCTTCGGCTCGCGGGGCGTCGCCGTCCTGGAGAAGTCGGTCGAGGAGGCCCGGGCGGCCGGCGCGCTGGTGCTGATGGACGCCAAGCGCGGCGACATCGGCTCGACCATGGCCGCCTACGCCGAGGCCTTCCTGTCGCCCGGCAGCCCGCTGTTCTCGGACGCCGTCACCGTCAGCCCCTACCTGGGCTTCGGCTCGCTGCGCCCGGCGCTGGACCTCGCCACGGCCAACGGCGCGGGCGTCTTCGCGCTGGCGCTCACCTCCAACCCGGAGGGCGCCGAGGTGCAGCGCGCCGTCGGCGCGGACGGCGAGCCGGTGGCGGCCGCGGTGCTGCGGCAGCTGGCCGCCGAGAACGCCGGCGCCGAGCCGCTGGGCTCGTTCGGCGCGGTGGTCGGCGCGACGCTGGCCGACGCCGGTGTGGACCTGGCGATCAACGGCCCGCTGCTGGCCCCCGGGATCGGCGCCCAGGGCGCGACCATGGCGGACCTGCCGCGGGTCTTCGGCGCCTCGGTGCGCAACGTGGTGCCGAGCGTCAGCCGGGACGTGCTGAAGCACGGCCCCTCGGTGGAGGCGCTGCGCGCGGCCGCGGACCGTTTTGTCCAGGAGTACGCCGAAGCGGTCAAGTAGCGCACGGGACGGTGGGGTTCGCTCCTGGCGAACGCTTCGCAGCGCCGCCATGACGGGCTGCGACCGTCCGCGGGAGCGGGGACTTGACGTGAGCGCCGTCACATCGGTGCCGCCAAAGGTTCGCAATCACGGTCATTTTGCCCGGGAAAGTCCTGGTCGGCCTTGGCTGACCAGGACTTTTCGTGTTCTTTTCCTGACGTGGCGCCGCAATCCGGGTAGTGTCCGGCGATAGGTCACCGAGGAGTTGCGAAACCTGCTGCTCCCGCAGGTCAGGGGCGGCGAGTTCGCTCTCTGACCGGTGCCCTGGGAAGCACAACAGTCATAGTTTCAATCCCTTCCATCCACCCTGAGGTGAACGGCGTGGCTCTTCCGCCCCTTACCCCTGAACAGCGCACCGCCGCGCTCGCCAAGGCCGCCGAGGCTCGCCGGGAGCGCGCCGAGGTCAAGAACCGGCTCAAGCACTCCGGCGCCTCCCTGCACGAGGTGATCAAGGCCGGCAAGGCCGACAACGACGTGATCGGCAAGATGAAGGTCTCCGCCCTGCTGGAGTCCCTCCCGGGTGTCGGCAAGGTCCGCGCCAAGCAGATCATGGAGCGGCTCGGCATCTCCGAGAGCCGCCGTGTCCGTGGTCTCGGCACGAACCAGATCGCCTCCCTGGAGCGGGAGTTCGGCGGCGGTGCCGCCTGACCGTGCCCCCGTGGTCCCGGGATCGTCCGCGATCCGGGATAATCGGTGCATGAGTGAGCGTCCGCGGCTGACCGTGCTCTCCGGCCCCTCGGGGGTCGGCAAGAGCACGGTCGTCGCTCATATGAGGAATCAGTACCCCGAGGTCTGGCTCTCGGTGTCGGCGACGACCCGCCACCCGAGGCCGGGCGAGCAGGACGGGGTCCAGTACCACTTCGTCGACAACGACGAGTTCGACAAGCTGATCGCCAACGGCGAGTTGCTGGAATGGGCCGTCTTCGCGGGAAACCGCTACGGCACCCCCCGCGCGGCGGTCGAGGAGAAGCTGGAGCGCGGCGAACCCGTGCTGCTGGAGATCGATCTGCAGGGCGCCCGCCAGGTGCGCGAGTCCATGCCCGAGGCGCAGCTGGTCTTCCTGGCCCCGCCGAGCTGGGACGAGCTGGTCCGCCGGCTCACCGGTCGGGGCACGGAGCCGCAGGACGTGATCGAGAAGCGGCTGGAGGCCGCGAAGGTCGAACTGGCGGCCGAGCCGGAGTTCGACACGACCCTGGTCAACACCTCCGTCGAGCAGGTGGCGAGCGAACTGCTAGCCTTGCTCGGTGTAGGCTGACCTGTTGTCTTTTCCACCCTTTCGGAAGGTTTTCGCGTGTCCTCTTCCATGACCGCGCCCGAGGGCATCATCAACCCGCCGATCGACGAGCTGCTTGAGGCCACCGACTCCAAGTACAGCCTGGTCATCTACGCGGCCAAGCGTGCGCGCCAGATCAACGCGTACTACTCCCAGCTCGGCGAGGGCCTGCTGGAGTACGTCGGCCCGCTGGTCGACACCCACGTGCACGAGAAGCCGCTGTCGATCGCGCTGCGCGAGATCAACGCCGGCATGCTGACCGCCGAGGCGGTCGAGGCCGCCTGAGGCGGTCCCATCCACGCCCGGAGGGCCCGTCGGAGTTTCCGCTCCGACGGGCCCTCCGGCGTTCCCGCCCCTGCGGGGGGTGCCGCGGTGCGGGTGATCACCGGGGCGCCGTAGGGTTGGCAGGCACCTGAGGACCGCCACTGAGGAGAGCTGGGGAACATGAGCAGCGGCACGGAGCGGACGGACGCACCGCGCGTCGTCCTCGGCGTCAGCGGCGGCATCGCCGCGTACAAGGCGTGCGAGCTGCTGCGGCGGTTCACCGAGTCCGGCCACCGGGTGACCGTGGTGCCCACCGCCGCGGCGCTGCACTTCGTCGGCGAGGCCACCTGGGCGGCGCTCTCCGGCCGCCCGGCCGCCACCGAGACCTGGGAGAACGTGCACGAGGTCCCGCACGTGCGGATCGGGCAGAACGCCGACCTGGTGGTGGTCGCCCCGGCCACCGCCGACCTGATGGCCAAGGCCGCCCACGGGCTCGCCGACGACCTGCTGACCAACACCCTGCTCACCGCGCGCTGCCCGGTCGTGCTGGCGCCCGCGATGCACACCGAGATGTGGGAGCACCCGGCGACCAGGGAGAACGTCGCCACCCTGCGCCGCCGGGGCGTGATCGTGCTGGAGCCCGCCAGCGGGCGGCTGACCGGCAAGGACACCGGCAAGGGCCGGCTGCCCGAGCCGGCCGCGATCTTCGACGCCTGCCGCGCGGTGCTGCGCTACGGCGGGGAGCGGGCCGACCTGGCCGGCCGGCACGTGGTGGTCTCGGCGGGCGGCACCCGCGAGCCGCTGGACCCGGTCCGCTACCTCGGCAACCGCTCCTCCGGGAAGCAGGGCTACGCGCTGGCGGCGACCGCCGCCGCCCGCGGCGCCCGTGTGACGTTGATCTCGGCCAATGCCGCGCTGCCCGACCCGGCCGGGGTGGACGTGGTGCGGGTGGCGACCGCGCTGGAACTGCGGGAGGCCGCGCTGAAGGCGGCCCGGGACGCGGACGCCGTGGTCATGGCCGCGGCGGTGGCCGACTTCCGGCCCGCGGTCTACGCCGAGGGCAAGATCAAGAAGGTCGAGGGCGTCGAGCCGGCGCCGGTCGCGCTGGTCCGCAACCCCGACGTGCTGGCGGAGCTCTCCGCCCACCGCACCCGTTCGGGTCAACTCGTCGTGGGCTTCGCGGCGGAGACCGACGACGTGCTCGCCAACGGCCGCGCCAAGCTCGCCCGCAAGGGCTGCGACCTGCTGGTCGTCAACGAGGTCGGCGACGGCAAGGCCTTCGGCCAGGACGTCAACGAGGCCGTGGTGCTGGGCGCCGACGGCAGCGAGACGCCCGTCCCGGTGGGTCCCAAGGAGGCTCTCGCGGACGTCGTCTGGGACCTCGTCGCGGAACGGCTTGATCCCTCCGTCGGGTGATCTCGCAGAGTGGGCGGGCGGTCTTCAATTGCGGAATCGCGTGACGTTTCCCGATAGCTGACCGTTACACTCCAGGAATCAAGTCTTTCCGGAAGCCCCCGGATCCGTCCGGGGTCTTTCAGTCAGCAGCCGCTGCAACCCCAGGGAGCGCTGTGTCTCGCCGCCTGTTCACCTCGGAGTCCGTGACCGAGGGACACCCCGACAAGATCGCTGACCAGATCAGCGACACCATCCTTGACGCCCTCCTCCGCGAGGACCCGACCTCCCGGGTCGCGGTGGAGACGCTCATCACCACCGGCCAGGTGCATGTGGCCGGCGAGGTGACCACCAAGGCGTACGCCCCGATCGCCCAGCTCGTCCGGGACAAGATCCTGGAGATCGGCTACGACAGCTCCAAGAAGGGCTTCGACGGCGCTTCCTGCGGCGTCTCGGTCTCGATCGGCGCCCAGTCGCCCGACATCGCGCAGGGCGTCGACACCGCGTACGAGGCTCGGGTCGAGGGTGCCACCCAGAGGGACGACACAGACGACCTGGACAAGCAGGGCGCCGGCGACCAGGGCCTGATGTTCGGCTACGCGTCCGACGAGACGCCCGAGCTGATGCCGCTGCCGATCACCCTGGCGCACCGCCTCTCGCGCCGGCTGACCGAGGTCCGCAAGAACGGGACCATCCCGTACCTGCGCCCCGACGGCAAGACCCAGGTCACCATCGAGTACGACGGCGACAAGGCCCTGCGCCTGGACACCGTGGTCGTCTCCACCCAGCACGCCAGCGACATCGACCTGGAGTCGCTGCTCACCCCGGACATCCGCGAGTTCGTCGTGGAGCCGGAGCTGAAGGCGCTGGCCGACCAGGGCATCAAGCTCGTCACCGAGGGCTACCGCCTGCTGGTCAACCCGACCGGCCGCTTCGAGATCGGCGGCCCGATGGGCGACGCCGGCCTCACCGGCCGCAAGATCATCATCGACACCTACGGCGGCATGGCCCGCCACGGCGGCGGCGCCTTCTCCGGCAAGGACCCGTCCAAGGTGGACCGCTCGGCCGCGTACGCGATGCGCTGGGTGGCGAAGAACATCGTCGCCGCCGGCCTCGCCCGCCGCGCCGAGGTGCAGGTCGCGTACGCGATCGGCAAGGCCGAGCCGGTCGGCCTGTTCGTGGAGACCTTCGGCACCGAGACCGTGCCGGTCCTCACCATCCAGAAGGCCGTCAGCGACGTCTTCGACCTGCGTCCGGCCGCGATCATCCGCGACCTGGACCTGCTGCGCCCGATCTACTCGCAGACCGCCGCGTACGGCCACTTCGGCCGTGAGCTGCCGGACTTCACCTGGGAACGGACCGACCGCGTGGAGCAGCTGAAGAAGGCCGTCGAGGCCTGAGCCGCTGAGCTGATCGTTTGACGGCAGGTGGTGGCCGCCCGGCACTCCGGGCGGCCGCCACCTGCTGTTTTGTCGGTGGGACCTGGTACTACTTGGGGCGATGAGCAGCACGCAGGGGAGTGACGAGGGCGGGGCGCCGGAGCAGCTGGCGTTCATCCGGGAGACGGTCCGCCGGGCCAAGCCGCGCACCTGGCGCGGCGCCAAGCGGGCCGAGCACCTGCCGGTCGCCAGGGTGGTCGTCGACAAGGGCGTGCTCACCATCGACAAGTTCTTCGACTACGAGGTGCCCGCCGCGATGGCCGAGGACGCCCGGCCCGGCGTGCGGGTGCGGGTGCGCTTCGGGGCGCGGGTGGTGAAGGGCCAGCGCGAGGGCGGGGAACTGCACGACGGCTTCATCGTCGCCCGGCTGGAGAAGAGCGACTTCCCCGGCCCGCTCGCCCCGCTCGCCCAGGTCCTCTCGCCCGAGCCGGTGCTCACCCCGCAGCTGCTGCGGCTCTGCCGCACCGTCGCCGACCGGTACGCGGGCACCCTGGCCGACGTCCTCCAGCTGGCGGTGCCGCCCCGGCACGCCAAGGCGGAGGCCGAGCCCTCGCCGCCGCCCCGCCCCCGTCCGGCCGCGCCCGAGCCCGGCGGCTGGTCCCGCTACCCGGCCGGGCCGGACTTCCTCGACGCACTGGCCGGCGGCGGCTCGCCCCGGGCGGTCTGGACGGCGCTGCCCGGCCCCGGCTGGCCCTACGAGATCGCCCGCGCCGTCGCCGCCACCCTGGCCGGCGGGCGCGGCGCCCTGGTGGTGCTGCCGGACGGCCGCTCGGTGGCCCGGGTCGACCGGGCGCTGACCGAACTGCTCGGCGAGGGCATGCACGCCGTCCTGGCCGCCGACCTCGGCCCGCGCGAGCGCTACCGGCGCTGGCTCCAGGTGAGCCGGGGCTCGGTGCACGCCGCCGTCGGCACCCGGGCCGCGATGTTCGCGCCGGTGCACGACCTCGGTCTGGTGGTGGTCTGGTCCGACGGCGACTCCAGCCACAGCGACCCGCGCAACCCGCACCCGCACGTACGGGAGGTCGCCCTGCTGCGGGCCGCCGAGGAGGGCGCGGCCGTCCTGCTCGGCGGGCACGCCGTCACCGTGGAGGGCGCGCAGCTGGTGCGCACCGGCTGGGCCCGGCCGCTGGCCGCCGACCGGGAGACCGTCCGGCGCACCGCGCCCAGGGTGCGCACCGTCACCGACCAGGACCAGCACCGGGACGCCGCGGCGCAGGCCGCCCGGCTGCCCTCGGTCGCCTGGGAGGCGGCCCGCGAGGGCCTGGCGGCCGGCGGGCCGGTGCTCATCCAGGTGCCCCGGCGCGGCTACGTGCCCCGGCTGGCCTGCGGGCGCTGTCGGACACCCGCCCGCTGCCGGCGCTGCGAGGGCCCGCTGGAGGCGGCCGGGGCGGACGCGCCGCTGCGCTGCCAGTGGTGCGGCGAGGAGGAGCGGGACTGGCACTGCCCGGAGTGCGGCTCGTTCCGGCTGCGGGCGCAGGTGGTGGGCGCCCGGCGGACGGCCGAGGAGCTGGGCAAGGCGTTCCCGCGCGTCCCGGTGCGCACCTCGGGGCGGGACGCGGTGCTGGCCACCGTCCCGGACGAGCCGGCGCTGGTGATCTCCACACCCGGCGCCGAGCCGGTGGTCGAGGGCGGCGGCGGGTACGCGGCGGCGCTGCTGCTGGACGGCTGGGCGCTGCTGAGCCGGCCCGACCTGCGGGCCGGGGAGGAGACGCTGCGGCTCTGGCTGGCCGCCGCCGCCCTGGTGCGGCCGTCGGCGGAGGGCGGGACGGTGGTGGTGGTCGCCGAGCCGACGGCGCGGCCGGTGCAGGCGCTGGTGCGCTGGGACCCGCTCGGGCACGCCGGGCTGGAGCTGGACGAGCGCTCCCAGCTGCACTTCCCGCCGGTCGCCCGGATGGCGTCGGTGAGCGGCAGCCCCGCGGCGGTGGCGGACCTGCTGAACCTGGTGCGGCTGCCGGAGGAGGCGGACGTGCTCGGGCCGGTGCCGGTGGCGGCGCTGCGGGGGGAGGAGCAGGAGCGCGCGCTGCTGCGGGTGCCGCCCGGGCAGGGCGCGGCGCTGGCGGCGGCGCTGAAGGCGGCGCAGATCGCGCGGATCGCGCTGCGGACGCCGGAGACGGTGAAGGTGCGGATCGATCCGACGGACATCGGGTGAGGCCGGTCGGGTGAGGGGCCGCGGCGGGTCCGGTGCCGCGGCCCTCAGCCGGTGTGCGGGGTGCGTCAGCCGCGCAGCGGGATGCCGGGGCGGTCCAGTGCGGGGCGGTCCAGTGCGGGGCGGTCCAGCACGGGGCGGTCCAGCGCGGGACGGTCGAGGCTGCTGCGGTCGAGGCCGCCCTGGCGGGCCGCCGGGACCGTGGTGGCCAGCCCGGTCGGGGCGGGGGAGCGGTCGCGCTCCGGGGCGTGGGCGGCCGGGACGTGCGCGACCGCCGGGGCGTGGCCGGTCAGTTCCTCGGAGCGGTCCGGACGGCTCGGGTTCGGCAGCGCGCCGCCCGCCGCCAGCAGCTCGCTGGTCGGCCGGCGCATCCCGTACCGGCGGTGCACCGCCTGCTTGGTGACCCCGAGGGCCGAGCCCACCGAGTCCCAGGAGAAGCCCAGCGCACGGTCGAACTCGACCGCCGCCGCCACCAGCGTCTCCACGCTCTCCCGCAGCTCCTGCGCCAGGCGCACCGTCGGCGCCGGGGCCCGCCCGTACACCACGAAGCCCGCCGAGGTGCTGGGGCGGCGCGGACGGTAGACGTTGCCCAACTGGGCGGTGAGCGTCCGCAGGGCGTCGACCTGTCGCCTCACCCGCTCGATGTCCCGCACCAGCAGGTGCAGGCTCGCCCGCGCCCGGGCGTCGTGGTTGATCTGCTCGGCCATGGCCTACGTGCCACCTTCCGTACGGTTCGGCTCGGCCGGAGCGCCCTTCCCGCGCGCTCCGGCCACGGTCAATCACGGTCAATCCCACTTGACCAACGCCGGACCGCCCACCGGGGTCACGCAGGCGGGGCGAGCGGGATCTGCCGGGACCCGGTTCGGGCGGATTGCATAGACTGGCCGACGGCCGCGTGCACGCTGCTCGGCCCGCCCCGCGCCAGCAGCCAGACCCCCGCACCCCGGACCCGACGGACAGGAGCCCGCATCCGTGGCGATCCAGCCGATCCGCATCTTCGGAGACCCCGTACTGCGCGCCACCGCCCGGCCCGTCACCACCTTCGACAAGGAGCTCCGCACCCTCGTCAAGGACCTCACCGACACCATGCTCGACGCCCCCGGGGCCGGCCTGGCCGCGCCCCAACTCGGCATCTCCCTGCGGGTGTTCACCTACCACGTGGACGGCGTCACCGGGCACCTGATCAACCCCGACCTGTCGCTCAGCGAGGAGGAGCAGGAGGGCCCCGAGGGCTGCCTCTCGCTGCCCGGCCTGCGCTACGACACCCGGCGCGCGCACGGCGTCGTCGCCCGGGGCTTCAACATGTACGGCGACCCGGTGACCATCGAGGGCACCCGACTGCTCGCCCGCTGCATCCAGCACGAGACCGACCACCTCGACGGCATCATCTTCATCGACCGCCTCGACACCGAGCAGCGGAAGGCCGCGCTCAAGGCGATCCGCGAGGCGGACTGGGGCTCGGGCCCCGCGCCGGTGGTCAAGGTCTCCCCGCACAGCACCTTCGGCGCGGCGCGCTGACGCCCACTGCTTCGAACCAAGCCAACTCCGTACTGCAGAAAGGCACTTGATGCGCCTCGTGTTCGCCGGCACCCCCGAGGTCGCCGTTCCCGCCCTGGACGCCCTGCTCGCCTCCGACCGGCACGAGGTCGTCGCGGTGGTCACCCGCCCCGACGCCCCCTCCGGCCGCGGCCGCAAGCTCGTCGCCAGCCCCGTCGCCCAGCGCGCCGAGGAGGCCGGGATCGAGGTCCTCAAGCCGGCGAAGCCCAGCGACCCCGACTTCGTCGCCCGGCTCACCGAGCTCGCCCCCGACTGCTGCCCGGTGGTCGCCTACGGCGCCCTGCTGCGGCCCGGCACCCTGGAGATCCCCGAGCACGGCTGGGTCAACCTGCACTTCTCGCTGCTCCCCGCCTGGCGCGGCGCCGCCCCCGTCCAGCACGCGGTGCTGGCCGGCGACGAGGTCACCGGTGCGTCCACCTTCCTGATCGAGCAGGGCCTCGACTCCGGTCCGGTCTACGGCGTGATCACCGAGGAGGTCCGCCCCGCCGACACCAGCGGCGACCTGCTGGAGCGGCTCTCGCACTCCGGAGCCCGGCTGCTCGCCGCCACCATGGACGGCATCGCCGACGGCAGCCTGCACGCCGTCCCGCAGCCCGCCGAGGGCGTCACCCTCGCCCCCAAGATCACCGTCGAGGACGCCCGGATCGACTGGACCGCGCCCGCGCTGCGGGTCGACCGGGTGGTGCGCGGCTGCGCCCCCGCCCCCGGCGCGTGGACGGAGTTCCGCGGCGAGCGGCTCAAGGTCACCGGCCCGGTGCGGCTGCTGCCCGGCTCCGCGGACCTCGCCCCGGGCGAGCTTGCCGTCGGCAAGAACAGCGTGCGGGTCGGCACCGGCAGCCACGAGGTCGAGCTGGGCGAGGTGCGGCCGCAGGGCAAGAAGGCCATGCGGGCGGCGGACTGGGCGCGCGGCGCCCGCATCGAGTCCGGCGAGCGGCTCGGCGGGCAGGCCGGGGAGCGGGCCGGGGAGAGCGGCTGAGTCCGGTTTTCCGCGTTACTGTTCGAGAGATCCAGAAATAACCCCCGCAGCACTTTGAGGCACATCCCATGAGCACGCCCGGCAGTACCCACCGCACCTCCGGCACCTCCGGAACCCCCGGCGCGTCCGGAGGAAAGCGCGCCCCGCGCCCGCACCGGCGCCCGAAGAAGGACCCGGCGCGAATCGTCGCGTTCCGCGCCCTGCGGGCCGTCGACGAGCGCGACGCGTACGCCAACCTGATCCTCCCCTCGCTGCTCCGCGAGGCCGAGCAGAAGGGCATGGACCGGCGCGACGCGGCCCTCGCCACCGAGCTGGTCTACGGCACCCTGCGGCTCCAGGGCACCTACGACGCGGTCATCGCCGCCTGCATCGACCGCCCGCTCAGCAAGGTCGACCCGCCGGTGCTCGACGTGCTCTCGCTCGGCGCCCACCAGCTGCTCACCACCCGTATCCCCAGCCACGCCGCCGTCTCGGCGACCGTCGAGCTGGCCCGGGTGGTGCTCGGCGACGGCAAGGCCAAGTTCGTCAACGCCGTGCTGCGCCGGATCAGCGCCCACGACCTGGACACCTGGATCGAGCGGGTCGCCCCGCCGTACGACCAGGACGCCGAGGACCACCTCGCCGTCGTGCACTCCCACCCGCGCTGGGTGGTCGCCGCCCTGTGGGACTCGCTCGGCCGCTGGCAGCCGGACGCCGCCGGGCGCACCGCCGTCGAGGAACTGCTGCGCGCCGACAACGAGCGCCCCGAGGTCACCCTGGTCGCCCGCCCCGGCCGGGCCACCGTCGGCGAGCTGGCCGACGCGCTGCCCGAGGCCGAGCCGGGCCGCTGGTCCCCGTTCGCGCTGCGGCTCGCCGAGGGCGGCGACCCGGGCTCGGTCGCGGCGGTGCAGGAGAACCGGGCCGGCGTCCAGGACGAGGGCAGCCAGCTGGTCGCGCTCGCCCTCGCCGCCGCGCCGCTGGACGGCCCCGACCGGCTCTGGCTGGACGGCTGCGCCGGCCCCGGCGGCAAGGCCGCGCTGCTCGGCGCGCTCGCCGCCGAGCGCGGCGCGGCGCTGGTCGCCAGCGAGAAGCAGCCGCACCGGGCCCGGCTGGTCGCCCGGGCACTGGACGGCAACCCCGGCCCGTACACGGTGATCGCAGCCGACGGCACCCGCCCCGCCTGGCGCTCCGGCGGCTTCGACCGCGTCCTCGTCGACGTCCCGTGCTCCGGCCTCGGCGCCCTGCGCCGCCGCCCGGAGGCCCGCTGGCGCCGCCGCCCGCAGGACGTCGCCGCCTTCGGCCCGCTCCAGCGCGACCTGCTGCGCTCGGCCATCGAGGCCACCCGCATCGGCGGCGTGGTCGGCTACGCCACCTGCTCCCCGCACCTCGCGGAGACCCGTGCGGTGGTCGACGACGTCCTGCGCGCCGAGGGCAGCCGAGTCGAGTGGATCGACGCCCGCCCACTGCTCCCCGACGTCCCCGCCCTCGGCACCGGCCCGGACATCCAGCTCTGGCCCCACCTGCACGGCACGGACGCGATGTACCTGGCCCTCCTGCGCCGCACGGCGTAGCGGGGTCGGGTGGGTCGGGCGGCGTCGCTCGGCCGGTTCGGTTCGGTGTGGGGGGCCTTGGTGCGGGCCGGGTTGTTCAGGTGTGGTGGCGTCTGCGCGGTACGGATGTGATGGGTCTGGCCCTCGGGCGCCGTATGGCGTAGCGGGGTCGGGTGGCGTCGCTTGGCCGGTTCGGTTCGGTGTGGGGGGCTTTGGTGCGGGCCGGGTTGTTCAGCTGTGGTGGCGTCTGCGCGGAACGGGCGCGGTGTAGCCGGCGTTTCTGAGCGGCGGGGTGTGGCGGCGGGGCGCTGCCCGCCGTGCCCGCGCGCTGTGCGGCGTTGGTCGGCCTTGTGCCTTGTGGCCGGCTGGGGTGGCGGTGTGGCATCGGGTTCCGGGCCGGTGGTTGTTGCCACTTCCGCCCCGCGGGGCGCGCGCTGGTCCGGGCCTGCGGCCGGCCGGGGGAGGGGGCCGGGGCCTTCCGTCGAATTGCGGCCTGGCGGTGCGTCCGCGGCCGCGCCCGCAGCCGCACCTCGTGAGCCGGGGGTCCGGACTGGGGCGCGTCGTGAGAGCGGCTGAGGAGGCGATTCGGCGCACCTCCGCCGCTACCCTGGGTGCGACCGCGATGCAGGGGGCAACGGTGGGGCGAAGGGTGCGACGGGCAGCGGGGACGCTGACCTTCACGGATCTGCTCCGGCATCCGGGGCGTCTCATCGAGCAGCTCACAGGAGGCGCCCGGCATCGCGCCGAGGCGGACGTCATGGCGTTCGAGGCGGGAGAGGCCCGCGAGGTCTCCGCGTTCGTCCGTGACGGCCGGCGCTTCCGGCAGGGGTCCTTGATTCTCGATCCCGCCGCGGCGTCGCCAGTGGTGTGGCGGCCGTTTCGCGTGCTTGGCGGATCCGGTGAGGACGTTGCCCTGATCGCCCCGTTCCACGTTCACGGGGCGGGGCCGGTCACCGGCCCGGGAAGTCAGGCGGTCGACGAGCGACTGTTCCCGCCTGGTGTCCCTGCAAGCCGCTGATCGCCACTGGGAACTCCCTCCCCGCTGCGGACGTCGATCTGGTCCGTGCTGCACTGCGCGGGGACGGCACCGGAGGGTAGCCGGGGAACCGCTGCTCACGGCACCGCCCGACGAAGCGCCGTCACAGCCGTTCGTCGATGGCCGTGACCAGCACGGTCGCCACCCGATGGCGGTGCCGCCTCCCCCTCGCCGCCCCTCCGGGCGGGCGGCGAGGGGCGGGGGCGGTCAGTGGGCGGTGAGGGCGGGGCGGGGGACTGGGCGGGCGGGGAGGGTGCGGGTGGGGTCGGTGTGGGAGGTGACGGCGCCGCGGACCATGTCGCGCAGCCAGCGGTGGCCGGCGTCCTGGTCGTTGCGCGGGTGCCAGGCCATGCTCAGGACCACGTCGGGCAGGTCCAGCGGGAGGGGGAAGGTGGTCAGGCCGAGGGCCTCGGCCGCCGGGTTGCCGAGGCGGGCCGGGGCGAGGCCGACGAGGTCGGTGTCGCGGAGCAGGAAGAGCGCCGCCGGGTAGCTCGGTACGCTGGCGACGACCCGCCGGGAGAGCCCGAGTTGGGCGAGCCGTTGGTCGACCTGGCCGGGGCCGCGGCCGTGCCGGGAGACCGTGAGGTGGTCGGCGGCGGCGAACTCCTCGGCGGTCGGGGGCCTGCCGTCGCTGAGCGGGTGGCCGGTGCGGGCGATGCCGACGAGGCGGGTGGTGGTGAGGGGTTCGGTGCGGGTCTCGGGGTCGAGGTGGTCGGTGACGCCGACCTCCAGGTCGATCAGGCCGTCGCGCATCGCGCTGGTGCCCTCCAGGTCGTCCCCGAGGAAGCGCAGGGTCACGCTCGGGGCCTGGGTGCGGACCGCCGCCAGCAGGGTCGCGCCGATCGTGGTCAGCAGGATGTCACCGGTCTGCAGGGTGAAGCGCCGGTTGAGCTCGGCGGGTTCGGCCGCATTGGGCGGTATCAGCAGTGCCTGGCCCCGGCTGACCAGCGAGCGGACCTCGGAGCGCAGTTCCACCGCGCGTGGCGTCGGCACCAGCCCGCGGCCGGCCCGTACCAGGAGTGGATCACCCAGTACCCGGCGTAGCCGTCCGAGCGTGCGGCTCATCGCCGGGGCCGAGGTGTGCAGCCGTTCGGCGGCACCGGTCACGCTGCCCTCCTCCAGCAGGGCGTCCAGGGCGACGAGCAGGTTGAGATCGAGGTCCGGCATGGGGTTCTCCGCGGTGGTCGGTCGGCTGGGTGGGGGTGTGGGGGGATGACCGGAAATGGAAAGTGTGCTGACCTTGGTTTCGCGGGAGCGCATGGCGACTCGGCATCTGGCGTCGATCGCCACAACTCCCCTTGGGAGTAAAGGATCTGACGTGATGATTGACAATGACATGTCGGTGGAGACCTGCCAAGGAGGCCGTGTGCCTACCTTCGCGGCGGCCGACGGCGTACGCCGGCCGGGGGTCGGTGGTCTGGACCGGAGGGCTCGCGCCGGAGTGCGCCCGCTCCAGGACGGCGCACCTCCCGGCGTCCGGGCGGGAGGGGGGTGGTGACCGCCTCGTACACGGAGCGCCGGCCGGTGCTCGCGCCGGGGCGGCAGGTGGCCTGCCTCTGGACCCGGCACAACGCCCAGGAGTCGTACGACCAGCTCGTCGTACCGGACGGGTGTGTGGACCTGGTCTGGTCGGACGCCGGGCTGGAGGTCGTCGGCCCGGACCGCGCGCCCCGCAGCGTCCCGGTGCGCGGCGGGGCGGAGCTGGCCGGAGTGCGGTTCCGGCCCGGCGCGGCGGGGCTGTTGCTGGGCGCCGTGCCGGTGCGGGAGCTCTGCGACCGCCAGGTGCCGCTGGCCGAACTGGTCGGCGCGCCGACGGCGGAGCGGCTCGGGGAGCGGTTGGCGAGGGCGCGCGGGTCGGGTGGGGCGGCGGCGGAGCTGGACGCGTTCGCGGCCGCACTCGTGCCCGGGTGGGAGCCGGACCGGGTGGTCGAACGGGCGGTGGCCGCCCTGGGGCGCGTGCGAGGGGCGCGCGTGCCGGATCTTGCGGCAGAACTGGGGCTCTCGGAACGGCAGTTGCGCCGTCGGCTGGTCGATGCGGTCGGCTACGGGCCGAAGACCCTGCACGCCGTGCTGCGCTTCCAGCGGGCGCTGGCCTGCGCGCGGCCGGGCCGGAGCGGGCTGGCGGAGGTGGCGCTGCGGGCCGGGTACGCCGACCAGGCGCACCTCACCAGGGAGGTGCGCCGGTGGGCGGGGGTGCCGCCGACGGTGCTGTTGGGCCTACGGGGATCGGATCAGCCGGACACTAGGCGGACGCCCGGTCGTAGGCGCGGAGCGTGATCAGCGCCTGGAGGGTGACGCCGGGGCGGGCCTCGGACTCGGTGGTCGCCGACCAGAGCACCCAGTGGATCCGCCAGCCGCCGTCCGGCTGCTGGGTGGCGGCGAGGTGGTCGAGGCCGCGTGTCAGCTCCTGCTCGGTGAACCACTCGCGGGCCAGGCTGTCGGGTGTGCGGGCGTAGTCGTGCGGCAGGTGGTGCTCGCCCGGCGCGTAGCCCGGCGCGATCCGCGCCTCCTCGGGCCGCTCCGGGTCGAGCAGGACGATCCGCTGCTCGCGGACGAGTCGGCCCAGGCGGGCCGCCGCGTCGCGGGCCCAGGCGGAGTCCGGTGCGGCGTCGAGGAAGCGCAGCGCGGCGCCCGCCTCGTAGGGGTGGGTCTCGCCGAGGTTCTCGACGGCGGTGCGGCAGAACGCGGTGGCAGCGGTGAGCCACGGGTGCTCGATGCCCTGGCGCAGCAGCGGGGCGACGATCTGCCCGGTGGACAGCAGTTCGCCGACCGGCTTCGCACCTTCCTCGGGCACCGGCATGAACGGCGGCCGCGGGTAGGGCCGCAGGGTCGGCAGGGCGACGGGGACGCCGCCGTCGGGTGCGGCGACCTCGGCCAGCCAGTCGCAGACCAGCCCGGCGCGGGCCTGGTCCAGGGCGCCGGCCTCCTCCAGGGCGAGCAGCGCGGTCGGGACGGTGATGGGCTGGGAGGCCGGGCCCCGGACGTCGGGTTCGAGGCCGTAGGCGAAGCCCCCGTCGGGGGAGAGGTGGGCGTCGAGGGCGGCGAGGACGCCCTCGGGGTCGGGCTCGGCGCCGAACAGGTGGGCGAAGCGGCGTTGCTCGATGACGCGTCCGGAGGTCCAGAGGAAGCGGGCGGCGGCGTCGAGCCTGGTGGCCGTGAGGCGTGCGGTGCGGGTCATGACTCGACCGTAGGGGGCTCGGGGGCGGTGGTCTTGAACGATTCGGACGCGGAGGACGCGGTGCCGGACGCGGTGTGGGAAGGGCTGTCGGACGTGCTGCCGGACGCGGCCGCTCGGGCCCAATGGGCCTGCAGCGGGCGGTAGTCGGTCACGGTGACGCCGTGCTCGGCGAGCAGTTCGCGGGTGCGCGGGGAGAGGAGGAATGCGTGGTCCGAGCGGCGCACCCGCCAGCCGCCGTCGCCCGGACGGGTGGCGGGTGTGGCGAGGCTCGGGTGGACGGCCCACTCGGTCAGGCCCGGGGGGAGTGCGGCGAGCAGGCGGGCGTAGTGGGCGGGCTTGTCGTCGAGCGGGACCGAGAAGCTGTCCAGGAAGGGGTGGTCGACCACCGGCAGCCCGCGGGCGCGAAGGCGTTCCAGGGCGGGGGCGAGCCAGATCCGCACGGCCAGGCCGTACTCGGCGCCGAGCGCGAGCGCGAGGTCGAGGAGGTCGGGGCGGCCGGCGTCGGCCAGGCAGTGGAAGTCGAGGTGGGTCGGGTGCAGCCCCGGGCCGGTGGCGGCCTCGATCTGGGCCCTGAACTCCCTTTCCACCTCGGGCACTCGGGCCCGCGCGAGCAGTCGGGTCCGGCCCTCGGGGGTGGCGGGGAGGAGCCGGCCCGCGGGGTCGAGGAGTGAGGGGACGGCGGCGGCCGGGGCGACCGGGCCCCAGCGGCGGCCGGGCTCGTCGGTGTCGCAGACCAGGGTGAGGTGGATCCCGAACGGCAGCCCGGGGCGCTCGCGCAGCAGGCGCAGCGCGTGTGCGGAGCCCGGGCAGCCGGTCATGAGGCTGCAGGAGGCGGCGACACCGTGTTCGACCGCCTCGACGACGGCGAGGTTGACGTCCTCGTCGAGGCCGAAGTCGTCGCAGTTGAGGAGCAGCAGTCGGGTGCCAGGCGGGTGGCCGAGCAGTTCGGTGGCGAGGGGGGTCGGCTGGGTCACCTCCGCAGTCTGCCGGGGCGGACCGGGCGGTGCAGCCGGGTTCTCCTCAGCCTTCGCGGGCGGCGCGGCGCTGTCGCTTGCCGAGCGGGGCCTGGGAGAGGTCCTCGGCCTGGGAGCGGAGGTTCTTGTAGCCGTAGCCGCGTTCGTCGAGCCAGTCGCGGGCGGACCGTTCGGCGCGCTCGGTGGCGTCGAGGATGTCCTCCTCGGCCTCGCCGGTGTCCTGGTAGCGGAAGGTGAAGACGGCGCGGGCGCTCAGGTCGTAGCTGAGGTGGCCCTCGGGGGTGAAGGCGGCGAAGAGGACGTCGTGCTCGGCGGCGCGGGACTGCAGCTCGGCGTGCTGCTCGGGGGTGAGGCCGTCGAAGACGCCGCGGACGGTGATCCGGAAGGTGCGGGTGGTCATCGGGCGAGCGTATGCGGTGCCCGGCGGGGCGGGCGACGGGTTTTCGGGGGAGCGGACGGGGTGGGCCGGTGCGTCCTCGTCGGGGTGGGTGCCGTGGTCCGCCCGGACGCAGCTGTAGGGGAGCGGCGGGAAGCCGTTGAACCCCTGGGTGGTGTACGAGGTGGCGTAGGCGCCGCAGGAGAGGATCCACACCGGGTCGCCCGAGGCGGCGTCCCTGGGCACGGGCACACCGGCGCCCTCGTCGTCGTAGGCGTCGTCGCTGTCGCAGGTGGGGCCGGCGATCACGGCGGGCACGGTCGGCGCCCCGGGGTGCGTCGGGAACTCCAGCCGGTAGCGCAACTCGTCCATCTCGTACAGGCCGTTGAACTTGCCGCAGCCCAGGTAGAGCCAGTGGACCCGGTCCCCGTCGAGTTTCTGACGCTCCGTCAGGCGCGTGACGTGGGAGCGGATCGCGCCGTGGTCGGCGACCAGGTGGCGGCCCGGCTCCAGCAGGAACTCCAGCGGCCCGGCGGAGACCTCGCGCAGGTGCTGCACGCCCTCCCGGATCACCGCGAACATCTTGTCCAGCGGGGGGTGGAGCGGGTTCCCGCGCCGGTCCAGCACGCCGAGTGCGGGCAGGCCGCCGCCGAGGTTGACGTGGTCCAGCGCGATGCCGAGCCGGTTGGCCTCCTCGATCAGCGGGGCGACCGTCTCCAGCGCGTACTGCCAGGCCTCGGAGGTGAGTTGCTGCGATCCGACGTGCACCGACAGGCCGGCCGGGACCAGGCCGGCGGCCCGGGCCGCCGTCAGTATCCGGATCGCGTCCTCGGGCGAGCAGCCGAACTTGCGGCTCAGTCCCCACAGGGCGCCCTCGCCGGTGGAGGCGAGCCGGCAGAACACCCGGGCGCCGGGGGCGTGCTCGGCGATCGCGGCGACGTCGGCCAGGCTGTCGGTGGCGAAGTCGCGCACGCCGAGCCGGTACGCCTCGGCGATCTGGCGGTCGGACTTGACGGTGTTGCCGTAGTGGACCCGCCCGACCGGCACGCCGGTGCGCAGCGCCTGGGCGATCTCCTGCGGACCGGCGGCGTCGAAACCGGCGCCCCGGGCGGCCAGGCAGGCGAGCACCTCGTCGACCGGGCAGGCCTTCATGGCGAACCGGACGTCGAAGCCAGGCAGTTCGCGCCGCAGGGCGTCGTACTGGGCCTCGATGCCGTCGAGGTCGAAGATGATCCGGTCGTCCTCGGCGGCGGCCAGGGCGGTGCGCAGGCGTCCGTAGTCAGGCATCGGCGGCGGCGTCGGTGTCGGCAGCGTTGCCGGTGCTGGAGGGGTGCCAGGAGTCGGGATCGGGCATCGCGTCACTCCACGGTTCGGGTCGGAGGTCTGGTCGGTCGGTGGCCGTGCGCGGCGGGCGGAGGGGTGGCCGCGGGGCAGGGCGGTGCGGGGCCGGGGCGCGGGGATCAGGGAGGGTTCTCGCGTCCGGCAGATGAGTGCCGCTGCTTGTCCCAGCCGGGCCAACGGAAGGTGGCCCTACGGTGGACTAGACCAACTTTCAGTGTCAACCCTCGCCCCTTCGGCACCGGTGGTGCGCCGTCGGTCAGTGGGCGACCGGCCTTGACCTGCAACGGAGTTCGGACAGCGCGGGTTTGGCGCGGCGTCAGATCGAAGGGGGAACCGGGGCGTGCCTGTTCGGGCAGGCGGGCTTCCTCAACAGGCACGCGCCCGCGCGGATGCTGTCGGCGCCCGCACCCGCGGCCGGTGCCCGCATCCGCGCCAGGGGGCGCACCGCTACGGTCGGGGGTGGCGGGATCCCCGAACCCGGCGTCGAGGGGGACGGCGGCGTCGAGGGGTGACGGTGCGCTCCCGATCGGGCCCGTAGGGGAGCGGCCGTCGTTGTTCCCGGTTGGGCCATAGGTTCGGTCTATGGGGTCATAGATCGACACCGCCTACAGTGGCGAGGTCCGGCCCGGTTGGGTGGGAGTGGGTCACCCTCGCCCGTCCCGCCCGTCCTGTCCGGACGGGTTCCGCCCTGTTCCGCCCCGTTTCGTTCGTCCCCGTTCGGAGGATCGTCCCGCCATGACCCGCCCGATCCGCGTCGCGATCGTCGGCGCCGGCCCCGCCGGCATCTACGCCGCCGACGCCCTGCTGAAGTCCGACGCCGCCCAGCAGCCCGGGGTCTCCATCGACCTCTTCGAGCGGATGCCCGCGCCGTTCGGACTGATCCGGTACGGCGTGGCGCCCGACCACCCGCGGATCAAGGGCATCATCACGGCGCTGCACCAGGTGCTGGACAAGCCGCAGATACGTTTGTTCGGCAACGTCGACTACCCCTCCGACCTCGCGCTGGACGACCTGCACCGGTTCTACGACGCCGTGGTCTTCTCCACCGGTGCGATGGCCGACCGTGCACTCGACATCCCCGGCGTCGGGCTCGACGGCTCGTACGGCGCCGCCGACTTCGTCTCCTGGTACGACGGCCACCCGGACGTGCCGCGCACCTGGCCGCTGGAGGCCGAGAAGGTCGCCGTGCTCGGCGCGGGCAACGTCGCCCTGGACGTCGCCCGCATCCTCGCCAAGACCGCCGACGAGCTGCTGCCCACCGAGATCCCGCCGAACGTCCACGAGGGCCTGAAGCGCAACCGGGCGCTGGAGGTGCACGTCTTCGGCCGCCGCGGCCCGGCCCAGGCCAAGTTCAGCCCGATGGAGCTGCGCGAGCTCGACCACTCGCCGAACATCGAGGTGATCGTCAACCCCGAGGACATCGAGTACGACGACGGCTCGATCGCCGAGCGGCGCGGCGCCAAGCACGTCGACATGGTCGCCTCGACCATCGAGAACTGGGCCATCCGCGATGTCGGCGACCGTCCGCACCGGCTCTACCTGCACTTCTTCGAGTCCCCGGTGGAGGTTCTGGGCGAGGACGGCCGGGTGGTCGGCCTGCGCACGGAGCGCACCGAGCTCGACGGCACCGGCAATGTGCGCGGCACCGGCGCCTTCACCGACTGGGACGTGCAGTCCGTCTACCGGGCCATCGGGTACTACTCCGACGAACTGCCCAAGCTGCCGTTCGACCCGGTCTCCGGCACCGTCCCGAACACGGCCGGCCGGGTGCTCGCCGCCGACGGCTCGCACCAGGACGCCGTGTACGTGACCGGCTGGATCAAGCGTGGGCCGGTCGGCCTCATCGGCCACACCAAGGGCGACGCCAACGAGACCGTCGCCTGCCTGCTCGCCGACCACACCGAGGGCCGCCTGCCCGGCGCCGCCGAGCCCGACCCCGAGGCGGTCGTCGGCCACCTGCGCGAGCGCGGGGTGCGGTTCACCACCTGGCAGGGCTGGCACGAGCTGGACGCCCACGAGCGCGCGCTGGGCGCGGCGGAGGGGCGCGAGCGGGTCAAGGTCGTGGAGCGCGAGGAGATGCTCCGGCGCAGCGGGGCCTGAGGCCCGGTCCTGCGGAGCGGGCCTCGGGCCGTCAGGCCTCCGGCGGCGGGGCGAGGACGACCGGCCAGGAGTCCTCGCCGGCCAGCACCTCGTCCAGCGCGAGCCCCGGTCCTGCGGTGAACACGGCGGCCGCGGCGTCGGCCCGGGCGTACAGCTCCGGGTCGACGGCCGCGTCCGCGCGCAGCAGCAGCGCAGCCTCCGGGGCGGCGGGCGAGCGTTCCGGAAAGGCCTCCGGATCGGCGCCGATCTGCCGGAGCGCGAACGGGTGCGCCGCCACCGCGACGGTCAGCCGGTCGCCGTCGAGGGCGTGCTCCGCCCACCCGTCGGTGGGCAGCAGGAAGAACGCGCCGTCCCCCTCGTGGCCGTACCGGCCCAGCTCCGCGACGGCCCGCTCCCCGGGCGGGCCGTCCGGGTCGACGAGCAGCGCCACCACGGGCGCGTCCGGGTCGTCGGGGTTGATGCCGCTGCGGACGTAGAGCCTGGCCACGGGCGACCTCCGGTCGGGGTGGAGCGGTTCGGACGGGCGACCCACGCTAGCGGGTGGCTAGGACAGGTCGCCGCGGGGAGGGTGGTTGTCCTCGGCATCTGCTGTCATGAACGTGACGTTAACGCTCCGGCGGCGGGTCCGGCAGGAGAAGCGCGGACTCCGGATCAGGTGCTGCCCCGGCCCTCCGCTTCCGTCCGGCCGTGAGGTGGCGGGTGAGGGCGAGGGCGCAGAGGAGGGCGAGCAGGGCGCCCAGCGCCGTCTCGCAGCACCTGCGGGTGCTGCGCGCCGCCGGCCTGCCCGCCCGGGCCCGCGACGGCCGCCAGGTGCTCTACCGGCGGACCGCGCTCGGCGACCGACTCGCGGGCGGCGGAGGGTGATCCCTCAGGGCAGCACCAACCAGCGCCGCCCGTCGAGGAGTTCGCGGGCGGCGTCCAGATGCCCGGCGTGGCAGGCGGTTTCGGTGATCACGTGCAGCAGGACGTCGCCCAGGGTGTGCAGGTGCGGCTCGCCGAACAGGTCGTGCGGCCACCAGGCGAGGGCGCGGTCGGCCGGGCCGGCGGCGACGACGGCGTCGGCGCGCTCGGCCTCCCGGCGGTACCGGGCGAGGACGTCGGCGGCGGATACGTCGGCGCCCACGCGCCAGGCGTCGTCCTCCTCCGCGAGGTCCCGGACGACCGCCTCCTCCCCGGCGACCACCGCGCGGAACCAGAACCGTTCGACGTCCAGCGCGAGGTGCTGGACCAGCCCGAGGCAGTGCCAGCCGGAGGGCAGCACGGGGCGCCGCAGGGCCGCGTCGTCCAGGCCGTCGAGGATGCCGAGCACATGGCGCCGCTGGGCGTCGAGCACGCGGAGCAGCGCGGCGGTGTCCGTCATGACGCGGCCGGGGCGGCGGGGTGGGTGAGGGCGGTCGGAGCGGTGAGGGTGGCAGGGTCGGTGTTGGCGCCGCACAGCACGACGCAGACCCGCTCGCTGTCGGCGGGCCGGTAGCCGAAGCCGTCGTCCTCCCCGGCGAGCCCGGCGAGCAGGGCGGCGAAGGCGGTGGCGGCGCCGTGCTCGACTACGATCCGGCGCTCCTCCCAGAGCACCTGCCGGGCCCGGACGATCGCCGTGTCCGGGACGAGCACGGAACGCACGCCGTCGTGCCGCGCCGCGTCCGAGGCCAGTGCGGTGGCACGGCGGGCGCCGAGGGAGTCGGCGGCCACCGAGTCGACCGTGACGTCCACCGGCCCGCCCGCCGCCAGCGCCGCGTGCAGCGCGCGGGAGTGCTCCGGTTCGACCGCCACCACCCGGACGCCGTGCTCCCGGGCGGCCGTGGCAACCCCCGCGAACAGCCCGCCGCCGCCGACCGCGACCAGCACCGTGTCCAGGTCGGGCAGCCGCTCGTGGACCTCCTCCAGCAGGGTGCCCGCGCCCGCCGCGATCAGCGGGTGGTCGTAGGCGTGGCTCGCCAGCGCGCCACTGGCCCCGGCGTACTCCTCGCAGGCGGCCAGCGCCTCGGCGTACTCCGTGCCGACCAGCCGCACGTCCGCCCCGTACGAGCGCAGCCGTGCCACCTTCACGCCCGGGGCGTTGGCCGGCAGGAACACCGTGGCCCGCACGCCCTGCTGCCGCGCCGCCCAGGCGCAGGCCAGCCCGGCGTTGCCCCCGGAGGCGATGGTCACCCCGGCGTCCGGCAGCGATCCGGCCTCCCGGTGGGCGAGCAGGAAGTTCTGTGCCCCGCGCGCCTTGAACGACCCGGTGTGCTGGAGGTACTCCAGCGCCAGCCACAGCCGGTCGCCGCCCGGCGCGAGCGCCACGGGCCGCACCTGACCCGCGATCCGTGCCGTGGCCGCCTCGATGTCGTCGTAGCCGAGCCGCTGCCCCATGGTGCGCCGCCTCCCCGTCCGGGTGCCTCTGAACCGTGCGTACCGTGTGTACCGTACGGAACACCGGACCGGCCCGCCAGGACGGCGGAACCGGGGAGGCGGCCGGGAGCACCACCCGGACCGTACGGGAACGAAGAACGGAGGGGCCGCCGTGATCGGTGCGCTGCTGGTCGTCATCCTGGCACTCGTCGTCGGGGGCTGCGTCTGCGTGGTCTGGGCCGACCGCGGCGGCCCCCGCTGGACGCGCGTCGTCGCGGCCGCCACCGTCGGCAGCGGCCGGGTCCTGCGCCGCTACCAGAAGTCCCAGCGCCGCGAGGTGGGCGGCGGCGCCGACGGGGACGGGGACTGACCGGCGCGGGTGCCGTGGCCGGCGGCGCGCTCGTACGCGGCCCGGGAAGGCCCGCCGGCACCGTCCGGGTGGCCGGAACCGCCCGAGGCCGGCCCGCCCTGGGCGTCGACCTGGCCGCGGTGGACCTGGTCGTCAGCACCTCGGCCGGCGCCGTCGTGGGCGCCGCGCCGACCACCGGTCGGGACCTCGCGCACTTCGCGCACCCCGGCGGTGACGGCGGTGACGGCCCCCGGCCGCCGGAGGAGGCCCGCCGCAGGATCGGGCGGGCCGGCCTCGACACCGCCGACCCGGACGCCGAACAGCACGTGGTCGCGACGCGCCGCCAGCTCGTCGGTGCACGGACACCCGGCCTGCCGGGCACCGCCTGCCCGTCCCCGCCTCCAGCGCGGTCCCCGGCGCGGAGCCGCCGGTCCCGGTCGGCGGGCGCCACCGCATCGACGGTGCGCTGCGCCGCGCGCGGGCGCCGGCACGGACCTCGCGGCCGGCGCGCGGACGGTGAGCACCGTGGATCCGATGGCGCGTCAGGCCGTCGGCCGGGGCGGGCCGGCGGTGTTCAGCACCGGTCCTCCACACGCTGGAGGCGCACGTTGACCGCCCGCCAGAGCCACACGGCCGAGAGCGGCAGCGTCGCCAGCCCGACGCCTACCGCGCTGCGCATCCGGTCGGCCGTGAAGTCGTCGCAGTTGACCCTTCTGAAGTCCGCCCCGAGGTTCTCGTAGAACATCGGCGAGCCGCAATGCTCCCTGACGCCGCTCGGATACTCGTGCGTGACCGGCAGGAAGGCCAGCCCGACCGCCCACAGCCACGCTCCGAGCGCCAGCAGCCCCAGCGCGTGCACCCCCCAGGCCCGCGACCGCTGGGCGCGTCGCCATGCCCGCGCCTCCCGCTCTTCCAGCAGTGCCCCGATCTCCCCGGTCTCCACGCTCGTTCCCCCCTAGTTCGTACGATGAACGGCCGAGGAGAGCATCGCAGGCCGCGCCCCCGGCCGTCGGGGCGGCCGGTCAGAAGTCGAACAACGCGCCCGTGGTGCGCAGCAGGACGCAGTGGTTGCCGTAGGTGCGCTGGAAGGAGAGGTGCCGGCCCCGGTACACGCCGGTGGCGGTGACGGTGTACGGGTCGTAGATCTGGTTGCAGACACCCGGGTCGACGTTCAGTTGCCCGAGGTCGCCGTTGACCGAGTCGACCAGCCGGCAGGCGGTGAACGGGTCGGGGTGGGTGGTGCTGCCGCCCGGCGGACAGTCGAGGCTGACCACGTGCGGTGTGCCGGACGTCGGGGTCGGCCCGTGCGCCACCGTGAGCCGCAGGACGGCGTCGGCGGCGGGGACGGGGACGGGGGTGATGGCGTTGGCGGTGCCCGCGAGACCGGTGGCGAGCAGGGCGGTCGCGAGGAGGGCGAGGGTGGGGGTCGTCTTCACACCCGGCGCAACGACCCGCCGGGGGGCGGGTCACGGCCGGCGGTCGTAGCGGAGTGGGAAGTCGGCGGGTCCGACTTCTCAGGCCGGGCCCGCGGGACCGGGCGTGGCGTCGCCCTGCCCGGCGGCCCGTTCAGCCGCCCGGGAGGCGAGGCCGTACGCCGCCTCCAGGAGGTCGTCGTAGGTGTGCAAGCGGGGCTGGACGTGCGGGCCGACGGCCGCGATCGCCGCCATGGCGTCCAGGCCGGCCCGGCCCGGGTCCCGTCCCAGGAGCGCCATACCGCGCCGGATCCGCAGGACGGCGATGGCGTCCCGTCCGATCAGCGCGGTCTCCGAACGCGGCCCGAATACCCGTTCCTGCCGGGGGAGCGCCGACTCGGCGAGCTTGAGGGCCTCCTCCGTGCGCCCGCACTCGGCGTAGGCGTTGATCAGATTGGCGGCCGACAGCAGCGTGTCCTCGTGCTCGCGGCCGAGCACCCGCGACCGCGCCTGCAGAACCGTCTCGCCGAGCTCGGCCGCCTCCTCGTTCCGGCCGTTGCGCCGGTAGGCGACGGCGAGGTCGCCCCGCGCGCCCATCGCCTCCGGGTGGTCGGCGCCCAGCACCTGCTCCAGACCGGCCGAGCCCCGCTCCACCAGGGGGATTCCCTCCTCGGCGCGCCCGGCCTCGCAGTAGGACAGCCCGAGGTCGACGCGGGAGTGGTGCGTTTCGGCATGGTCCGGCCCCAGCGCGCGCTCACGGCCGGCCAGGACCTCCTCCTGGATCGCGATCGCCTCGGCCAGCCGCCCGGCCTGGCGGTAGGAGGTGGCCAGGTTGGCACGCGAGGTGAGGGACGAGGGGTGGTCGCCGTAGTCGCGCTGTTCGCCGACGACCCGCTGCTCCAGCGCCACGGCCTCGTCGGTGCGCCCCGCGTGGCTGTAGGAGACGGCGAGGTCGGAGCGGGAGGACACGGTGTCCGGATGGAGCGGGCCGAGGACCCGCTCCCGGGTGGCCAGCACCCGTTCCTTGAGCGCGATCGCGGCCCCGTCCAGGCCCGCCACGCTGTAGGAGATGGCGAGACTGGCGAGGACGGTCAGGGTGTCGGGGTGCTCCGCGCCGCGTAGTCGCTCGTACGCCACCGCGACCTGCTTCAGCGACGCGATGGAGTCCGCCGACCGCCCGGCCTGCTGGTAGGCGGCGGCCAGGTTGGCCCGGGAGGTGAGGGCACGCGGGTGCTCGGGGCCGAGGTCGCGCGTCAGCGTGTCGACCTCCTCGCTCCAGTGCGCGATGGCGGCCTCGTGGAGCCGGGCGTGGAGGAGGCTGATGCCCGCCTTCTCGCGCAGCAGGGTCCCGGGGTAGTGGTGCATGGCGTCGCCGACGTGGCCCTGCAGCACGGCGGTGTTGGTGCGGAGGCTGGTGCTCAGCCGGTGGTCGACGTGCTCCTCCTCCGGCCACAGCTCGCTCAGCGCCCAGATCGCCGCGACCTGGTGCCGCTGCGGCTCGGGGCTGGTGTCGCGGGCGGCGCGGGCGGTCAGCGCGTGGATGGTGACCTCACGGTGGGCCGGTGCCGCCCAGGGCTGCACCTCGGGGTCGCCCGCCGGGCGACTGGCGATCAGGTTGTAGGAGTGCAGGACGGCGAGCACGGTCAGCGCCTCGTCGGGGCTGACCGGCGGTGGGGCGGGGGGTTCGTCGGGCGCTTCGGCGGACGGCCCCCGGCGCCGGAACCGGGGGAGCCGGCGCCGCGCCGTACGGCCGTTCGCGGGCGGCTCGGGGGCCTCCGGTTCGGCGGGGGCCTCCGGTTCGGCCGGGGTGCGGTGGCGGGCCAGGTAGTCGGTGGTGGCCTTCGTCGTCCACAGCGCGCGCGGGTGCCCGGCCGGGTCGAGCAGGGCCGCCAGCTGCACCGCCGCCACGGCCAGGCCCTTCGGCTCGGTCCGCTGCGCCGCCTCCAGCGAGATCAGCAGCGCGGTGGCGACCGGCCTGCCGTACAGCTCGGTGTCCGCCTCGGGCGGCAGCACGGCGTCCAGCGTGCGGCTGCGCTCGTGGAACAGCTCCAGGTAGTCGGCGCAGGTGCGGTGCTGGTTGACCATGAACGCGGCGGCGTGCGCGAGGGCGAGCGGCAACCGCCCGAGCGCCTCGGCGAGTTCGCCCGCCCGCTCGTCGAGCAGGTACGGGAAGCCGGCCGAGGTGAGGCGGTCCCGCAGGTAGCCGGCCGCCTCCGCCGCGCTGTAGACGTCCACCGGGACGAGCGCCCGGCCGCCGCCGGAGGCGTGCGCACCGCGCTGCCGCGTGGTGGCGAGCACCCGGCCGTTGCCCCGCCGGGAACTCCCCGGCCACAGCGGGCCGGTGGCGGTGAAGTCGGTGACGTCGTCGAGCACGACCAGCCAGCCGCGGTCGGTGCTGCGCAGCCAGTTGAGGAAGAGCCGGGCGTTCTGCTCGATCGCGGCCGGCCCTTCGGTGACCCCGGGAACCTGGACCGCGAGGGCCGCCTCCGCGTACCTGGCGAGCACCGCGACCGGGTCGGCGGCCGGCGCCCAGACCACGACGTCCACGCCTCCGTCGGGGCGCAGCGCCCGGTGGGCGTAGTCGGCGGCCAGCTGGCTCTTGCCCACCCCGCCGCCCCCGGCGAGGACCTGCGTGAGCACCACCGTCTCGTGCCCGGTCCGCGCCTCGTCGATCCTGGCCCGGACGGCGGCGCGGGGCTGGAAGGCGCTCGCCAGGACGGGGAGGGCGCCGATCAGGACCGGCCACTGCGGCTCGGGCGGCGGGGCGTCCTGGCGGATGTACGTTCCGGTCTGGATCAGGTCGCCGTGCACGGTGGAGTTGGTGACGTCGTTGACGACGATCTGCTGTTCGACGCCGTCCGGCTCCGCCGATTCGATCATGGTGTGATCCTCCGTCAATCACTGGGCCCCGGCCATGATTCCGTCTCCACGGCGGCGGCTGCCACCACTTGCGGGACTTTCCGGAGAACCGTCCGGTGAGCGGTGTCCTCCTGTGCCCGGTAGCGGGCCGCCAGGGTCCGGACGGTTGCGGCGATGCGGTCGCGGAGTTCGGGCGGGGACAGCACCTCGATCCCGGTGCCGAGCCGGAGGAACTCGCCGTGGGCGTGGTCGACGGACTCGATGGGGATCCGGGCCTCCGTCCAGCCGTCGGGGGTGGCGTCCGGTGTCACGCCGAGGCGGCGGGCGCCCTCCGCCGTCAGCCGGACCAGGGCCTCGCCGGTGTGCAGTCGGGCCCGGAAGTCGGCGAGGGAGGCGTGCCAGTGGGCGGCGAGGTCGAAGCCGGCGGGGGCGGCGGCGCAGGGC
Source organism: Kitasatospora sp. NPDC057500 (assembly GCF_042802195.1). NCBI lineage: Bacteria > Bacillati > Actinomycetota > Actinomycetes > Kitasatosporales > Streptomycetaceae > Kitasatospora > Kitasatospora sp. NPDC057500. The sequence goes on from NZ_JBHVER010000005.1 coordinate 29,727, forward strand.
TCGTCGAGCAGGCACAGGCCGAGGACCTGGTCGACCCGGTACGTGCGCAGGCCGGTCGCCCCGCCCGCGACCAGGTACCAGCGGCCGGCCTTGAGCACGAGCCCGTACGGGTCGACCCGCCGCTCGATCTCCTCCGGCGCCCGCCAGCGGCGGTAGCGCAGGAGCAGCGCCCGCCGCTCCCAGACGGCGGTGGCGACGTCGGCGAGGTGGGGGTGCGGCGTGCGGCCGGCGTCGCCGTACCAGCCGGGCGCGTCGAGCAGGAAGCGCTCCCGGATCCGCCCGGCGTGCTCGCGCAGTTCGGCGGGGAGCGCGGCGTGCAGCTTGAGCTGCGCCGTGGCGAGCGCCTCCCCGAGGCCGAGCTGTGCGGCGGCGTCGGGGAGCGCGGCGAGGAACGCCGCCTGCGCCTCGTCGCCGGTGAGGCCGGTCAGCCGGGTCCGGTACCCGTCGACGAGCCGGTACCCGCCCGCGTGCCCGGCGGCCCCGTACAGCGGGATCCCGGCGGCGGCGAGGGCGTCGACGTCCCGGTAGACGGTGCGGACGGAGACCTCCAGCTCGGCGGCGAGCTGCCGGGCGGTCATCCGGCCGCGGTTCTGGAGCAGGAGGAGGAGGGTGACGAGTCGGCTCGCGCGCATGGGGAGAAGTATCGGGCTTCGCTGACAAGAGGTGTCAGTGAAGCCCGCTTAGCGTGCGGGGCATGGATGGTACGGACGACATCGTTGAACTCCGCCAGTACACCCTGCACCCGGGGGCGCGCGAGACGCTGATCGAGCTGTTCGAGCGCGAGTTCGTGGGAGGGCAGGAGGCGGTCGGCATCAGGGTCGGCGGGCGGTTCCGGGACCTGGACGACCCGGACCGCTTCGTGTGGCTGCGGTCGTTCCCGGACATGGCGAGCCGCCGGCGCTCGCTGGAGGCCTTCTACGGCGGGCCGGTGTGGCGGCGGCGGCGGGAGGAGGCGAACGCGACGATGGTCGACAGTGATGACGTGCTGCTGCTGAGGGGGCCGGGTTTCGCGGCGGCTCCGGGTGTGAGCGCGGTTCTCGTGACCATCTGCCACCCGGCGGGCCCGGAGGCCTTCGACGCCTACGCCGCCCGCCACTTGGGCACGCACCACGCCCTCCACCGCACCGAGCACGCGGTCAACGACTTCCCGGCCCTGCCGGTGAGGGAGGGCGAGGAGGTCCGGGTGTGGTTCGGCCCGGCCGAGCCGCACCCGTGGCCAGCGGTGCAGTTGAGGTTGGAGCCCGTGGAGTGGGAAGTCGGCGGGGCCGACTTCCCCCACCGGGTCACGCGGGGTAGTCGGGGGGGTGGGTTTTGACGGGCATGTCGAAGGCGGCCCAATAGGAGTGGTAGAAAGCGCGG
>NZ_JBHVER010000005.1:31095-100977 GCF_042802195.1 Kitasatospora sp. NPDC057500
GGGGCCCGGGGGTGTTTTCGGGTGGGCGCCGGGGGGGGGGGCCGGGGGGGGGGCCCCCCCCCCCACTCCGGGTCAGGCGGTGAAGTCGGGGGAGTGGGTTTCGACGGCCTTGACGAAGGCGGCCCATTCGGAGTGGTCGAAGGCGAGGTGCGGTCGGCCAGGGTTCTTGTCGTCGCCGAGCCAGACGTCGCCGTTGGGGAAGCGGGCGATGATCACACAGTCGCCGTTGCCTTCGGCGGAGAAGGGGGACTTGCTCCAGGCGGCGTCGGCGGGGTCGTGCGCGTAGGGGTCGTGCTTCTTGCTCACGTCAGCTCTTCCAGCTTGCGTTCGAGGGCGGCGATGGTGTCTTCCGGCGACAACGCGAACTGCTCGACGCGCACGAAGGTCCTCTCGGCCCGCTTGACGTCGCGTCCCGTTCTCCTGGGGAGCATACCGCCGATGGCTTCCACGAAGACGAAGCCGTCGGAGTGGTCGTCAGGGAAGTGCATCAGGGTAATTCCCGAGGCCAGAACGCCGGGCCGCCCGGCGCTCAGCGGTACCATGCGCAAGGTCACGTTCGGGTAGTTGGCGACCTTGATCGCATGCCGGATCTGGTCGGCCAGAACCGCTTGGTCGCCCGCGATGAGCAGAGCAACCTCGCCGAAGTAGGCCTTGAAGTCGAGCCTCGGGTCCTCGGTCAGCCGTCGCTGACGGAGAACGCGGACCTCGGCTCCGGCCTCGACGAGCTCGTCATTGGGTGCATCGACGCCCGCCGCGATCATCTCGCGCGCGTAGCCCTCGGTCTGGACGAGACCGGGGAACGCGGATGGGAAGTAGTTCTGTATGTGTGATGCGTCGGCTTCCAACGCCAGGTACTCGGCGAAGGCCGGCGTGATGGTCTCCGCGTAGTCCAGGTCGCGCCACCACTGCTTGGGCGGGCCGTCGCCGAGCAGACTCTCCAGATCCTCACGATCCTGACCCGTGACACCGGCGTGGTCGAGCAGCTTGGCGAGGTCGGCGCGGGTGATCTGTTGTTGCGCTCGTTCGATTCTGCTCAGCCGACCGGGGCTCCAACCCTTCAGGCCGTCCGTCATGTCGACAAGGGTCCTGTTGTTCTCCAGCCGCCAGGCGCGCAGCTCGTCGCCGAGACGGATCTGCCTGATCGCCGACAGTTGCTTGCTCAAGTGGCGCCCCTCCCTTCGGGTATGGGTGTCCAGTCTCACCAGATCGAGGCCGCGTACTCAAGTCTGCTTCAAGATCAATTAATTTCTTCGAGCAATGCTGTTGCAGTTTCGATTTGGGATGCCCCACACTCAACGTGACCGAACGGACACGCTCCTGAAGGGGCCTTGCCATGTCCACTCTCCGCAGACCCGTCCTCCGCACCTGGGAGGCCTCCCTCACCGAGCACAACTCCTCGGTGCGGACCGCTCGCCGTCACATCCGTGACCAGCTCACCGCCTGGGGGTGGTCCGGGGACCGGGTCGACGACCTTGTCCTCATTGCCTCCGAACTGGTCACCAACGCCGTCGTCCATGCCTGCCAGGGGCAGGGCGAAGTCCGGCTCTACCTCCAGGAGTTCGACGGTGACTGCCGGCTCGAAGTCTGGGACCCCCGGCACGACCTCCCGCTCCGGGAGCGCCTGCCGCGCCGCTTCAACGAAGGCGGCCGGGGCATCGACCTGGTCCGCCAACTCGCCTTCGACTTCGGCGTGATCGTCCGCCGGGGTTGCGGAAAGCGCGTGTGGGTGCGGGTGCTGCTCGACAGCCGCTGCCCTCCGTAACCGACTCCTCCGCTCATCCGACCGGTGTGACGGGGGTGTGTCACGCTGGTGGGTGGGGCATTGCCGGTACACGGCCGAGGTCGGGAGGCTCGCGATGGCCGAGATCAGGGCGAACGGGGTGTCGCTGTACTACGAGACCAGGGGTGCCGGGCCGGGGCTGGTGCTGGTGCACGGGTCCTGGACGGACGCCGACAGCTGGGCGCGCGTCCTGCCGGGGCTCGCGGAGGAGACCACCGCCGTCGCCTACGACCGGCGCGGGCACAGCCGCAGCGAGGACCTGCTCACCCAGGGTTCCGTGTACGAGGACGCCGCCGACCTCGCCGCCCTGATCGTCGGCCTGGGGCTCGCGCCGGCCTACGTCTGCGGCGACTCCTACGGCGGTCTGATCGCCCTCCGCCTCGCCGCCGCCCGCCCGGACCTGCTGCGCGGCGTGGCCGTCCACGAGCCACCCGCTACCGGCACCCTGCTCGCCGACCCGGAGCTGCGACCCCTCGGCGTGGCCTTCGCCGAACGGATCTCGGCCGTCCGTGAACTCCTCGAACAGGCCGAATCGGCGGCGGCGGCCGAGCGCTTCGTCGACACCATCGCCTTCGGCCCGGGGGCGTGGGAACAACTCCCCGCGCCGGTCCGCCACACCTACATCCGCAACGCGCCGACGTACCTCGACGAACTCCGCGACCCGGACGCCCTCGACCTCGACCTCACCGCCCTCAACCGCTTCACCGAACGCGTCCTCCTCACCCAGAGCGACGACAGCGAGCCCATGTACGGCGAGATCCTCGACCTGATCGACCTCTCCCTCCCCAAGCCCGAACGCCACCTCTACCGCAACGCCGGTCACGCTCCGCATCTGACGGAACCCGAATCCTGGGTCCGCGCCACCCTCCCCCGCGCCCTGGAGTGACCCCCAAACCGGGGGCGCGCACCACCCCGCCGCACGCCCCCCATCTGCGACGAGGCCCCGCCGACGAACGGTCTGTCGGTGACTGACAAGACTCCGACCTTCCTTGCGGAGTTGGTCAACCGTGAAGGCGAGACTTACTCCGAAACCCCGTGTCCTGGTGCCGCGCATAGACGCGTATAGAGGTGAAGCCGGACCGGTTCGGGGTGGTGGTGCGGGCGAGTGCCTGCCGAAGGTCAGATCGGAGGAGTTCCAGTGCTCGGCACGCTTCCTCGCCGACGTCTGGCGGTGCACGCGGGCGTCCGTGCTGCTGGACGGCCCCGCGCGCTGGTGATCCGGACCGTGCGCCTGGACCCGCTCAGGATGCCGACCGAGCACCTGCCCACAGGACGATGCCGAAGAACTTGGACGTGGGGGCTTGGGCTGGACGAGCACGCCGACGACGTCAGCTTGCCCCTGGCGAACGTTCCCGGCGTGACCACGGCCGGCTCGCCCGGCTTCGGTAAGACATCGCTGATCAACAAGCTCATCTGCGACCTGGTCGTCGTCATCAAAGAACTCCTCGGCCACGCCCACATCGGCGTCACCGCCACTGTCCACGCACATGTCCGACTCCGCCTCCAACGCGAAGCCATCAACACCCTCAGCACCGCACTCAATGGCCGGGCGATCACCCAGACGGCCAACGGCGACGACGATGAACTGCTACCCTGCGCAGCCCTCGTCCGCTGACGTTGCCGTTAATTACTACCGTTAGACAGCAGAGAGGCCCCTCCGGATCCCTCGGAGGGGCCTCTCGCTTTGCCTGTGCTACAGAAGCGCGTCGATCATCTGACGGAACCAGACGGACATCTCTAGCCCGTCCTGGCGCGGGTCGTAGCAGGCTCCAGCCCTATCGAGCCAAAGCGCAGCCAACTCCTCCTCACGCGCACCCGAACTCAACACCCTTTCCATAGAATTTCTCAGTTCCTCGACCACCTCGGGAGGTTCACCGTCTCGGAACTCCGTCAAGATCTGGATAGGCTCCTCTGCCTCCAGATCGTAATCTTGATGGAAATACGCCTGTGCGAGGTATTGAAGTTTTTCCATGTTCATCACGGACTCGGGTAGGAGGTGACGATTTGGTACCCGCTCGGCATCGAAGGATTCCGCTGCAGGACGGTGGCCACCCCCGAAGGGGAGAGGATTCGCTGAGTGGCACGCTCATACGCCCTCCCATCCGCGGCATTCATCGGTCCGTTAATCACCAGTCGCCTTCCATTCCCCGAAAGCCATTGAGAGATCTGCCCTTGATTGGCGGCAAGATTTCCGCCCGTAGCCCTCTCTGCTGCTGCCAAATCGGTGAACGTTGAGGAGTAGCGGATGTTGCGGGCCGCCAGTTCAGCATCAGTCTTGCCGACATGTCGCGCGATCGCGTGGCCACCCGCAGCTTCATGCTGAGCAAGGTTGCAGTTGCTGTTGTGAACAAGTGCTGGAGTCTGCCCCGCCAGCACATAGTACGTGTGCTACACGGCCCCTCTCTACCTGCTTTTTCGCAGGTCAACGATGGTTTGACGGTCCGTTGGTGTCCGTGGATGTGCGCTGAAGTCCGTGGTTGTTGCCGTCGCCGCTGCCGTCAGATGTGTAGACCAATCGCCCTCGCCGACGGCGGCGCGCGTGATCCTACTGCCAAGCTCCGGGCTCGGCGCGGACGATGGTGCGGGTGGTCTGCTCGTACGACTGGTGGCCGGTCTGCGCGCAGTGTCCGGCGATCCAGCGGGTGAGTTCCTCGGGGGTGTGCATCTCGCCGGACGCGGCGGCGCAGTTCCGCTCTTCGCCGGTGACGCAGATCGCCTCGAAGGTTGGCAGCGCCATGGGGTCGGTCGCGGTGGTCACGTGGTACTCGCGGAAGCGGTAGCGGGTGGCCTTGCCCCATCAGCCTTCCCCGTTCCCATCAAGGGGGCCGGCGTTCGCAAGTTCGCCCTCCTCGGCCGCCTCCTGCTGCGGCTCCGGGATGCGCTCTCCGCGTGACTGGGCGACCCTGAGCGCGTCCGACAGGGCCTCGGTCAGCCGGCAGGCGAGCCAGCGGTACTCGACGGTCGACTGCGCCTTGGCTCCGGGGGCCAGGGCGCCCCGGGCGTACTCCAGCAGGTCCTGACCCATGTCGAGCTGGACGGTTTCGATGCTGTCGGCGAGCGTCGAGATGTAGCCCTTGCCGTCGGTGCTCAGGTAGCAGGGGCGTCCGTCCTCGGTGGCCCATGGCAGCAGGCGGGGTCCCGCCATGCCCGACGCCGCTTCGTGCAACTCCCTGCGACGCAGACGGTCCGCGTCGCTCCTCGGCATGCCCATGGTGGATCTCCGGCCTTGGTCGCTGGAACAGGACACGGCGACCGTAACGACCTGACTACATGTCAATCCACGGGCCCAGTAGGGCAAATAGCAACGCAAGGTCCGCTAACTGCCACGCTACGTAGTAGCTATCCGACGACGCCCAGGTAGCCGGCCATCTCGCGCATGTCGCTGGTCAGGGTGCGCTTGCGCTTGCTCAGGATCTCCTGCATGGTCTCGGCTGCCGAGTTCTGGTGCCTCAGCCACTCGGGGGCGGCTTCACGAGCGCGGGTGAGCTCGTCCATGGCGGCCGACAGGTCTCCGGTTCGGGTGTGGGCGCGCGCCATGTCCAGGGTGAAGCGGTTCCCGTCGTTCGTGCTGGGCCTGCCCAGTCGCTTCCATGCCTTCGGTGACAGCTCGACCTCTTTGCCCGCCTTGCGCACCACCGCGCGGGCGTCCCCGACGACCATGGAGTCTTCGAGTGCCTTGATGGCGGCGGTCACCGGTCCGAAGACGGACCAGTGCCGGGAGACGTTGCGGTGCGCCGTGCCGACGGCGGTTGCCGCCACCCGCGCTGCCCTGCGGTACTCCTTGGCCTCGTCCGGGCGGTTGTTGCGTGCCGCCGCGGCTGCGGCCTCCATGGCCAGACCGCCCCACACCGCGTAGTGGTCGGGCTCGGCGCCGGTGATCTTCGGCTCCACCACGTCGATGCTCTGGGCGGCGATCCGCTCCGCCTCCTCCAGCCGGCCTTGCCGCACCAGCAGCCAGCACATGCAGCCGACCCCGGAGCCAGCCGCGAGCAGGTCCCCACCCTCCCGCGCGTCCGTGATGGCTCCTCGCAGGGCCGTGTAGGCGATGTCGTACTGCCTCACCTGCGTGAGGTAGGTGCCGGCCAGGCGCAACGCCTCGGCGCGGGCGAGCAGGGCTTGTTGGTACTCTTCGCCGCTGTCGTAGTGGGCGACGGCCCGCGCGGCGTCCCGCAACAGGCCGGGCAGTTGGGCGGCGACGCTCTTGTAGCTGTCGGAGAAGTACAGCACCCGCGCGTCTCGAACCGTTCGCGCGTAGGCACGCAGGTTCGGTTCCTCGCCCACGGCCTGGGCGTCCTGGTCCACCAGCCCCACCGCCGGGGTGAGCGCGGCGCGAAGCTGGATGAGGTTGAGCCGGTTCGGCTCCTCCGCCCGCCCCACGGGCTCCGGTGCGTCGGACGCGACGAGTGCCGCCGTGGGGATGCCCAGAGCGCGGGCCAGAGCGTGAAGCGTCTCCATGCGGACCGTTCCGCCTTGCTCGACCTTCCGGATGGTCGCCGGGGACAGGCCCGCTGCGTGGGCGAGTTCTTCCTGGCTCATCCCGGCGCGGCGCCGGTACTTCCGTACGTTGTCCGCGAGTTCCATCGTCATCTGCTCATCACCTCCAGCGCCACGGTACGCCTGGTGGGCGAACTGACTGGGCTCTCCAGGCAGATACCCACCCGAGACAGTGACCCACCGCCACACGCAGCGCCGGGCACGCGGTTACTGGAGCGGCGCGGCGCCGGAGCCTCCGGCAGGCTGCGGGCCTGAGCGGGACGGGTCCCTCGTCGGTCGGGCAGCTTCGCCGGACCAGGGTTCTCCGGGGGCCGCCAAGGCTCACGTCGTGACGCTGGCGCTCGGCCTTGGCGGTCCCCGGGGGTTCCTGGTACGCCTCCGGGGACCGGCCGGCGAGGGGCACGACCCGCGACCATTCACCACGACGGTGCCGCACCAGTGCTCGGCCCCCGGTCCCTCGGAGGGAGGGCAAGGGGTGACGTAGAGACTTGCGGACTGCGCTGCTCTCGCTGGTGTTGCGCGCCCGGACGGGCGGGGGTGCCGCTGAGCGGGGCGGAGACAGGAGCGGGCGGCGGCCCCGCCGGGCCGGAGCGCGCGCGGCCCGCGACAGCGGGCCGCCTTGATCCAGTAAAGAAACTCTGAACAGCTCAACAGCTCAGCCGTCGGCCCTGCTCGTCCTTGTCCTGGCCTACCCTCGTTGCTCAAGTTCCTTGGTCAGGCGCCTGACTTCGGCTTCCAGTTGATGGCGCGTCTTCTGGAGCTGCGCCACCTGCTTCCGCAAGCGGATGAGTTCCTCGGCGTCGCGTTCCGCTCTCGGGGCCTCCTTGACACGTTCGACTGGTGTGTCAGGGTCCGGGGCCTTGCTCGCCTGCGTCTTGCGGACATAGCTGCCGCGGCCGAGGACGGAGTAGATCAGGTCCTCGCCCTTGAGGAGACGCAGGGCGTTCTGGACGGTTGAACTGGCAACTCCGAAGCGCTCTTGGAGGGCTCGCGCGGCCGGCAGTTGGCTGCCAGGCTTCAACTCGCCATCAAGGATCTCCCTACGCAGGATGTCGGCGACCTGGATGTAGGGCGGCCGGGAGTCCTCTTCCACCGGCTCCTCAAGCGCGAAGTCGTCGGCCAGCGTTTCGCCCTCGCGTTCGGCGGCGTGCCGTAGGGACTCGACGCGGGCTCGGGCAAGCATCGTGCGCCGCAGGTTGTTGCGCCCGCCGCCAGTGAGGGCGACTGTGAGGGAACCTCGGGGGGTGCGGTGGACGAGGTGCTCGTGTGCCAGGTGCCAAAGCGCTCGTTCGACGGCTTCGCTGTCGGTGGCGAACATCAGCTGGAGCTTGATGGGATCGGGAAGCTTGTCCTCGAACTTCAGGCGCCCCTCGACGATCGCTTCGCGGATGGCCCAGATCGCCTGGAGGATGGGCGGCTCAGTGTTTCCGGGGCCGGCGGGGGCCTCTTGTGTGCTGTCCTTGGCCTGCGCCCGCTCCGCCTTGGCCTGGGCGGCGATCTGCTGGATCTCCTCCAGGATGGCCTTCTCCCGGTACTCCTTCTCGTGGCTCCGGACGTAGCTGCCGCGCCCTTGGACCGAGTAGACGAGCCCTTCGTCCTTGAGTACGCGCAGGGCGTTCTGGACGGTGGAGCTGGCGATCCCGTAGCGCTCCTGGAGCGTGCGCGTGGACGGGAGCTTCTCCCCGGGACGGATCCGCTCTTCGAGGATCTCGGCACGCAGCACATCGGCGGCCTGGAGGTACGGCGGCCTGGGGTCCTCTTCGAGCGGCAACGTCATACACCGAGGGTAGCGGCGGTCCCGCACGGATGACACGCCCGTGCGCTCGCCCGTAGCGGGCGTAGTGGCCCAACAGTGCGGGCGTATCGCATCACCAAACTGCTCGACTGTATGACCGTTGCGCGTGTGCGACCCTCGCGCTATGGTTCTGGCGGGTCGAACACGTGACCCCCTGAACGAAGGAACTGCCATGGCTATGACCAGGATTCGTGTCGGACTGCTGCCCTCTGCTGTCTGTATGACGGGCACCGACGCGACCCCGAAGATCAAGGACCCGCAGACCGGCGAGATCGCCACCGACCGTGAGACGGGCGAGCACCTGTTCACGGTCACGGTGATGCTCATGGAGGAGGGGCGCGCGGAGGTCATGAAGCTCACCGTCCCCCAGTCCGGCCTTCCCGACGGGCTCAAGCCGGGCGTCATGGTGCGCCCGGTGGACCTGTTCGCCACGCCGTGGGCGCGGATCTTCAACGGCCAGCTCTCGGAGGGCATCGCCTACCGGGCGGGCCGCTTGGAGGCAGTCAAGTGATCTGCGCTGTAGGGATGTTGGCCTATCCGCTGCTCATTTCGACCGGTACCGGTAGCCGGTTCGCCCTCGGGTTCATCTACAACGTGGAAGGCGTGAAGTGAAGGACGTGAACGAGATCGCCCCGGTCCTGATCGGGGCGGTGCTCGCCCTGGCGGCCCTGTGGGCCGTGGTCGGCCTGGTCTGGTACCTGCGGGTGGACCGTGAGACCCGGGCGAGCATCCGGCAGGGGATACGCATCCGGTTCGGCTGGGAGCGCCTCGCCAAGATGGCGGGCCTGTCGGTGACCGACAAGACTCCGACGTTCCTGGCCGAGTTGGTCAGCCGTGAGGGCGAGACGCCCAAGCCGCGGGTCCTGGTTCCGCGGATCAAGGTGAAGCCGGACCGGTTCGGGGTGGTGGTGCGGGCCAAGTGCCTGCCGAAGGTGGGGCTGGAGGAGTTCCAGCGCTCGGCGCGCTTCCTCGCCGACGCCTGGCGCTGCACTCGGGTTTCCGTGCTGCCGGACGGTCCCGGGCGGGTGGTGATCCGGGCCGTGCGCCTGGACCCGCTAATCACGCCGACCGAGCACGTCCCCACGGGCACGGTGCCGGGGAGCCTGGACACGTGGGGTCTCGGGCTGGACGAGTACGCCGACGACGTCAGCCTGCCGCTGGCGAACGTTCCCGGTGTGACGGTGGCCGGCCTGCCCGGCTTCGGGAAGACGTCGCTGATCAACAAGCTCATCTGCGACTTGGCCCCCTCCGAGGCGGTTCAGTTCGCCGTGGCGGACGGCAAGGTCTCCACCGCCCACGAAGGGGACTATGCCGATCTGACACCCCGCCTGTTCGCCTTCGCGGGTGACGACCTGGCGGAAGCCAACGCGCTGTTCAAGCGCATGGTGAAGCTGCGACGGGGCCGGTCCTCGTCCATCCGCACCGTCCTGGGCGTGAAGAACATGTGGCACGTCGGACCGTCCCGCATCTGGCCGCTGACGATCCTGATCATCGACGAAGCGCACACCTACTTCCGCGAGTACAAGGGCAACGACGCCGAGACGAAGAAGCTGGCGGCCCTGTCGACGGAGAACACCCGACTGGTCGAGGACCTGGTGAAGAAGGGCCGAAGCGTCGGAATCATGGTCATCCTGGCCACCCAGAAGGCCACCGGCGACGCCATCCCGACCTTCATCCGAGACGTCTGCCCGCTGGGACTGTCCTTCGCGCAGAAGACTGCGGAAGCCTCCGTCGCCGCGCTCGGGGACGACATCCGCAACTGGCCGGCCGCGAACCCGGTCAACCTCCAGGACCCGGCCTACGTCGGGGTGGCCTCCATGGGAGTGCAGGGCCGTCCGGGCTTCACCCGCGTGCGCACCCCGTACGTGTCCGACGCCGACGCGGCCCGGATCGCCGACGACACCGCCCACCTGACCGAAGACCCGGCCGCGTACCTCGACGTCTACCCGGGCCCGGTCGACTGGAAGCCCGCCTTCATGGACGACGACGCCGACACCCTGATGACCGAAGCAGCCTGACGGCCCATGTAACCCGCTATCAAGAAAGGAGAGTTGGCCTGATGACCGAGGATCGCCTCACACAGCGCACCGTGACCGTGGTCATGGCGGTCATCGCCCTGCTGGCGTTCGTGTTCTCCTTCGGCAACGTCTGGGCACTGGCCCTGCGCCTGGGGGTGCCACACCCGGTCGCGCCGCTGATCGCCCCCATGGTTGACCTGTCCGTGATCGGGCTCCTCGTCGGTCTGCGCTTGCTGTCCCTGCGCGGTGTCCCGCAGGAGGAGCTGACGGCGGCAACCCGTCTGATGCACCTGTGCGGCCTGCTGACCCTGGCTCTGAACGTCGCCGAGCCCCTGGCGGCCGGACACTACGGCCGTGCCGCCGTCGATGCGGTCGCCCCGCTCCTTCTGCTCGGCTGGGGCCAGGTCGGCCCCCAGTTCCTCCGCCACTTCCACGCCCTGAGCACCCCGAACCCGGCGGAGGCCCCCGTCCCGGTTCCGGCCGTGGAACACCTGCCGGACCCGCTCGCATCGCTCGACCTCGCACCGGCCTCCGAGTCGGCGCCTACCCTGGCCGTGATCCTCGCCGCTGAGCCTGAGCCTGCTCCCGTGCCGGCCAAGAGGACCGCGCCCGCCTCGCTCCCGGCCGTCCCTGAGGCCCTGCTGATCGCTGCCCGGCGCATCGCCGAGACGCACCACGCCGAACAGGGCGACCACATCACGCCCGGTCAGCTCAAGGCCCGCCTGGGCGTCACGCTGCCGCTGGCCACCGCCGCACACGCTCAGCTCTCCGCCTGAGCCCCGCCGGCCTTTTCCCCACCTGACCGACCCCGCCCGACCGGGCTCGGCTTCCCACGCCCCGAGCAGCACCAACACGTTCTCCTGACTGGCTGGTTGCTACTCGGGGCCACCCCGCCCGACAGAAGGGACACGCTCCGACATGGTCGCCCTGGACCTGCGCCACGTGGCAAGCCCCGCCCTGCGGGACCTGATCCACCTGGTCAACCTGCCCGACTTCGACCGCGCACACCAGCAGATCGACCGCCTCGGCGGCTGCACCGAACCCGTGCGCTTGCTCGGCCAGACCACCACCATCGACACGGCAACCGGTGAGGTACTGCGCTCCTACACCACCGCCGATGAACCCACGGGCAACCTGCTGACGGCCTGCGGCAACCGACGCGCCTCGCGCTGCCCGGCCTGCTCCCGCGTCTACGCCGCCGACACGTTCCAACTGATCCGGGCGGGCCTGACCGGCGGCAAGAGCGTGCCGGACACCGTCCGCTCTCACCCCCGCGTGTTCACCACCCTCACCGCGCCGTCCTTCGGCCCCGTCCACAACCGCCCCACCGACACGAGCGGCGCCCTCCGGCCCTGCCGCTGCGGCAAACGCCACGAACCCACAGACGCGCTGCTCGGCACCCCGCTGGACCCGAAGACCTACGACTCCCCGGGCGCGGTGCTGTTCAACGCCCACGCCGGAGCCTTGTGGGCTCGCTTCACGATCTACCTGCACCGTGAGATCGCCGCCCGGCTCGGCCTGACCCAGAAGGCGGCCCGCGCGGTGCTGCGGGTCTCCTTCGCCAAGGTCGCCGAGTACCAGAAGCGCGGCCTGGTCCACTTCCACGCCGTGATCCGCCTCGACGGCCCGGACGGCAGCACCCAGCCCCCACCACCCTCCGCCACCGTGACCCTGCTCGCCGACGCCATCCGGGCCGCCGCCATCCGCGTCTCGATCAGCGTCGTCTCGGACGCCGTCGGGGAACGCGAACTCGCCTGGGGCGAACAGCTCGACGTGCGCGAGATCGCCGCCTTCGGCACCGACGCCGAGCTCACCGATCACGCGGTCGCCGCCTACGTGGCCAAGTACGCCACCAAGTCCGCCGACTCATCCGGCGCTCTCGACCGCGCCCTGTTCTGCCGCCCCTGCCAGGGACGCGGCATGACCCGGACCGGCCACGGAACCCCGCTCCAGTGCACAGCCTGCGGCGGCACCGGACACGCCCGACCCCTGCCCCGCCTCGCCGTCGAACGCCACGTGCGGCAGATGATCCGCACCTGCTGGGAGCTGGGCAAGCGCCCGGAGTTCGAGGCACTCAAGCTCTGGAAGTGGGCGCACATGCTCGGCTTCCGGGGCCACTTCTCCACCAAGTCCCGCTGCTACTCCGTCACCCTCGGCCTGTTGCGCGAGGCCCGCCGCGCCTGGCGCACCGAACAGGCCCGCGCGTACGCCGGCCTGCCCGACCTCGACCCGAGCACGACCCTCGTCATCGGCCACTGGGCCTACCACGGCTCGGGCTACAGCCCCGGCGCGGAACTCCTCGCCGCCGCCGTGTGGCACCGCAGAGAACTGGAACGGCGGTTCACCGCAGAGGGCGGCCCTTCATGAGCGCTCTGCTCCCTGGACCGGGCATGAGCGAAGACCTGCTGACGGTCCCCCAGGTCATGGCCCGCCTCCAACTCGGCCGCTCCGCCGTCTACGACCTGCTCCGCTCCCGGCAACTCGCCTCCATCACCCTCGGCCGCGCCCGCCGCATCCCCGCCCACGCCCTCAACGACTTCATCCGCACCCGACTCGAACAGGACGCCGTCTGATGACCACACCCCGCGACGACAGCCCCTCCCGCCGCAGCCGCGCCAACGGCGACGGCACCGTCTACCAGCGCAAGGACGGCCGCTGGGAAGCCGCCGGCTACGTCCTCGCCCCCGGCGACACCCGCAAGCGCGTCCGTGTCTACGGCATCACCCGTAAGGAAGCTCTCGCCAAGCTCACCGAGAAGATCGCCACCAGCAACCGCGGCGTCCCCGTGGTCTCCGCCCAGGGCAGCCTCGGGGCGTACCTGACGTACTGGCTGGAGAACGTCGCCGTCCACCAGCTCCGCGAGAACACCCACACCCGCTACACCGCCTGCACGAACCGCTACCTGATCCCCGGCCTCGGCAAGAAGAAGCTCGCCAAGCTCTCGGCCAAGGATGTCCGCACATGGCTCAACCAGCTCCGCACCACCTGCCAGTGCTGCGCCCGCGGCCTCGATGCCGCCCGCGACCAGCCCCGCTGCTGCGCGACCGGTACGTGCTGCGGCACGCGGCTCTCCCCGCTGACCCTCGCCTACATCCACTCCGTGCTCAAGTCCGCCCTGGAGCACGCCGTCCGGGAGGAAGAGATCCCGCGCAACGTCGCCCGCAATGTCCGCACCGGCACACCCCGGCCCCGCCGCTTCGAACCCCTCACCGCCGACGAAGCCCGCACCTTCCTCGCCGCCGCCCAGGGCCACCGCCTCCACGCACTGTTCGAACTCGCCCTTCGCACCGGACTCCGCAAGGGCGAACTCCTCGGCCTGCGCTGGGACGACCTCGACCACGCCAGCGGCACCGCCAGCATCCGTCGCACCCTCCAGCGCACCCGCACCGGCGACCTGACCACCCTCCCCACCAAGACAGTCAGCTCCGAACGCCGCATCGCCCTCCCGGCCCCCTGCCTGCTCTCACTCCACGCCCACCGCAAGCAGCAGGCCCAGGAGAAGAAGCAGGCCGGCGCGGGCTGGGTGGACAGCGGCCACGTCTTCACCCGGCCCGACGGCCACCCCATCGAACCCGCAACCCTCACCCGCCACTTCAACGCACTCCTCCGCCGAGCACACCTCCGCCGGATCCGTTTCCACGACCTGAGGCACTCGACCGCGACCCTCCTCCTGGAACAGGGCGTCGAACTCGTCGTCATCAAGGAACTCCTCGGCCACGCCCACATCGGCGTCACCGCCACCGTCTACGCACACGTCCGCCTCCGCCTCCAGCGCGACGCCATCGACCTCCTCGGCCGCACTCTCGGACAGTCCTCCGGGACAGCCACCGACCCCGACGACGGCGACGATCCGCCGCTCTGTGCAGCATCCGTCCGCTGACGTTGCCGTCAACTACTGCCGTCAGACGGCAAGAAGCCCCGCCGGATCAGCATCCTCCGGCGGGGCTTCTTCGATTTATGTCCCGGCTATCCGCTATTCAAAGCGCACCGTGAATCTTTCATCTAGCCCGAAATATTCGTCTTGATCCATAACCCTGATCAACACTGAGGAAATCCTCTCAAATACTTCAATGCCCAAGAGGGTCTTACTGGCCTCGAAGTTTTCCCAGATGAGCTCAACGGGGCGCTCCACATCCGTGGAGAGACGATCCCACAAGGCATCGAGATTCCTCCCATAGTATGGGCCGAAATCCAGTTCCCTTGCCAGAGCATCATGCAGGTCCGACTCGGATCGGATCAGCGACCCATCAATGGTGACCCGCACTCTCTTACCTCCAGTTCGGCAGCTGATAGGCGGTCTCGTAGTGGTCAGATGTGACATACGCTAGACCGTCATTCGAATAGAGAAGACGCCAGCCGGGTTGCTTCGCCCTTGACATCATGGGATTGAGGCCCAAGTCCGCTTCTTGCCAGGTGCGCCCCGGAGCCGGGGGGACAACGCCGTTCGTATTCTCAAAAACATCGCCACCTATCTGCCCACCGGGAATGCTGTTGCCTAGCGCCTTTCCGGGCTTCCAGCCCGCCGCCGCAGCCTGGGCCTTGGTCACATAGTTGGACGGAAGTCCGCCCGTCTGCTGAAGGCTCTCGATCAGCGGATTTGCAGCCTCCGCGGCAGCGAGATTATTCCCCAACTGAATGCATGTCGAGTTATGCACCAGCACCGGCGTATTTCCGGCGAGTACATAGTACGTGTGGAAGTCATCGACCGTGAGGTCGTCGGCGCGCTGAGGCTGCGCAGCATAGGTGCGTGTCGCGATCACCAGGATCGGATGGTCCGAAACTGCACTCAGTTGGTCGCCCGGCTGGAGGGATCCCGCTTCAGTCCAGCGCTGCGCGGTCTCGTTCCAGTAGGGGTGGGTCGCGGTTGATACAAGAGTGGTGGTCGACGACCCGTTCTGGTCGGCTTCGTCCGCTGTGAGCGTCAGTTCGGTGAATGTGGAATCATCCGGGGTGACGATTTTATCTGTGACTACCTTCGATGCAGTCTGGCCGGTCTGCGGGTCCGCCGCGCTGACCTTATCCCCGGGCTGGATCTCTCCGATGGGTTTGGTGCTTCCATCGGCCATGAGAACCAACGTGTCCGGAGGGAAGCTGTGCTGGCAGGGAATCGTTCCCTTCCGAGTCAGGGTGCCGAAGAGGGCCCGCCCTGCAAGGTCTAGCCACCGGCTCTGGGTAGCGTAACCGGCAACGACCTCAAGGGCGGAGGCGCAGCTTTTTGAGTCCTTCTTCTTCGCGCAGTCCTCAATAGAACTCAAGCCGCTGATCTCTTTGACCTTTTTCTTCACCCTTGAGGCGAATTGACCAAATGTTTCGTCAGAGAGTCCCGCGTTCTTGAGCTTTTGCTTGCGAATCCATTGATGGGTTACGGATTGACTGTCGTCCTTGATTGTCTCGTAGTATCGGTGCTGGGTTGTGGAATCGACATACTCGCTTGTTTCCTCCTTGTTCTTCATCGTGATGGTGTTGCCGGACCCGCTGCAGTTGTAGAGCGGGCCGCACTCGGGACTGGCGAGGCCGCTGGGGTCGCTGCGGTTGATCGGGTCGTTCTCGCTGTAGGCGTAGCCGTTCCACTGCTGCGGGTTGCCTGCGTCGAGAATGGGGTCGGGGCTGATGAAGCGGCCTGTGGTGGGGTCGTACTGACGGGCTCCCAGGTTGGTGAGGCCGGTGGTGTCGTCCTTGGTGCCGCCGACGAAGCCCTTGCTGCCTGCCCAGCTGGAGGCCGGGGGCTGGCTGCCGCGCGGGTTGCCGAAGGGGTCGGTGGGGCGGCGGGTGACGGGCTGTCCGCTGGTGGTGTTGATCTGCAGACTGCTGGTGCCGTGCGGGTCGGCGGCCTGGATGAGGACGGTGCCGCCGCCGATGGGCGCGGTGACGCGCAGATAGGTCAGACCACCGGCGGAGGCCACGGTCCGGGTGTTGCTCATCGAACCGGTGGCGGTGTCGAGCGTGAGCTCGTCCGTGGGGAGGTTGAGCGTCGTCTTGCCGGGGTTGCGGCGGATGAGCTGGTTGCCGTCGGCGTCGTAGAGGTAGCTGGTCGTGCCGCCGGCCGCCGTCTTGGTGAGGGAGGCGAGCCTGTCCTCGCCGTTCCAGGTCAGGGTGGTGGTGCCGGCCGTGTCGGTGATGGCGGTGGTATTGCCCTTGGCGTCGTACTGGTAACTGACGGCCTTGGTCCCGCCGGGCCCGGTGGTGGTGGAGGTCAGGAGGGCGTGCGGCCCTCCGGTTCCACCGCCGGTGTTGGGTGCGCTGGTGGGGGTGTTGCGGGTTTGGGCGGCTCCGAAGGTCTGGGTAGTGGTGGTGTCGTTGAGGCTGTTGCCGGAGATGTCGTGGCGGACGAGGCCCGTTCGGTTGCCACTGGCGTCGTAGCTGTAGGTGTGCCAGTAGGGGGCGGGACCGCCGACGCTGCGCCCGCCGGGGCCGACCTGTGCCGGGCCGTTGGCGTTGTTGCAGCCGCCGATGCCGGGCACACTGGTGGAGCTGCCGGTGCCGTGGACGGCACCCGAGGAGTCGGTCCAGTCGGGGACGCTGTGCACGCCCTGGGTGTCCGTCCAGGCGTTGGTCAGCCGGCCCAGGTGGTCGTAGGTGAAGCACTGGGTGTCGGTGCTCGCGGCGTCCTGGATGGTGCTGACCGAGGTGATGCGCCCGGAGGGCATGTAGGTGTAGCTGGTCTGGTCGGTGGCGACGGTGCCGGTCTGGCGGGAGACGAACGAGTTGATGACCCGCCCGGTGGCCCAGTCGTACTGCCGGATCGAGACGACCTGGGACCCGTAGGCGCCGACCGTGGTCTCCAGGGGCCGGGCCATCGGGTCGTAGGTGATCCGGGGGATGACGGCCTGGCCCCTACTGGCGGCCGAGGTGAGCAGACCGGTGATGGTCGTGCCGTAGGAAACGGTCTCGGCGGGCAGGCCGCCGGCGGCCGGGATGCTCCTGGTCTTGAGGAAGCCCAGGCCCTTGCTGTAGGTGTTGGTGGTCGTGTAGGTGCCGGCGAGGGCCCCCTCGGCGCTGGGGATGGTGATCGACGTGCCCAGGGCCCGGTAGCCGGTGTCGTAACCGGTGACGGCCGTGGTGTAGGCCGGACCTCCGGCTCCGCCGACGTAGCGGGTGGAGGAGGTCGGCAGGCCCTTGGCCAGCGTGTCGTAGCTCCAGGACGCCAGCTGGTTCGCCGGGGTGACGCTGCCGCTGTAGCTTCCGGTCTTCCGGCCGAGCAGGTCGTACGTGTACGCCAGGACCTGGCCCTTGGCGTCGACCGTGTGGTCGATCTGGGACTTCGCGTCGTAGAAGGTCTGGCTGGTCCCGGTGTCCGGGTCGGCCGCGGAGACCTGCCGTCCTCTCAGGTCGTAGGTGTAGCTCCAGTTGTTGCCACTGCTGTCGGTGCGCCCGGCGGTCTGTCCGCCGGCCGTGTAGGCGAAGGTCGTGATGTCGGCGTCGGCCGGGTTGCCGGTGGCCGCGCTGGTGCGGTACTCCCAGGCTGCCGTGGTCCGGCCCCGGGCGTCGGTCACGATCGAGGTCGGTGTGGCTCCGGCGGGCGGGGTGGTGTCGGTCCGGTCCGCTCCTGGGTAGGCCATCGTGCTGGCCCACTGGAGGTTGCCGTTAGAGCGGAACTCCGAGCGCACCAGGTGCCCGGCGCCGTCGTAGGTGTTCCAGGTCTGGCCGGGGATCTGGCCGTCGCCCACTGGCAGGAAGATGGATTCGGTGGGGAACGAGTTCTTCTCGTAGTACGGGTTGGACGTCTTGATCACCCAGCCGTGGGTGTCGTAGACGGTGTCCGTGATCAGCCGCCCGGTCGGGTAGGCCGTGCTCATGCTCTGGGTCTGCCGGGGACGGCCGGATCCGTCGACGATCTCGATGGTCGTCTGGTAGGTGGCGACGTCATCGTTGATCGACTTCGTCGTGATGGCGGACGGACCCGCCGTACCCTTGACGGAGTAGGCGAACGTCTTGCTCGGGAGTGCGTTCGTCGGGCGGTCCGGTACCCAGACGGCCGTGATGCGGCCGATGGCGTCGTACTGCGCCGTGGTGACACGGCCGTTCATGTCGGTGCTGGTGAGTGGCAGGCCACGAGCCGGGTCCTGAACGAGGGTGGTGGTCCATCCCGCGCCCATCGGCCCGGTCGTCCTCACCTCGCTGGGCAGGGCGCCCGTGGCCGGAGTGAGCGCCACCGTCGTGATCGCCGGGGTGACCGTGGGTCCGCTGAGCTGGGCGCCTTCGCGGTCGTAGGCCGAACCGTCGGCCGCCGCGTTGGTCGTGCTGCGGCCGTAGGTGTCGAAGGTCGCGCTCGAGGTGTGGACGTAGACGGGGTTGCCGGCCTGGTCGAAGTGGTCGAGGGCCTGGGTGCTGGTCGGATCCCCCAGGGCGCCGGCGAGTTTGAACGCCTTGCCGTCGTAGAGGGTGCGACTGCCGCTGATCGTGTTGGCCGCCGTCGGCTTGGTGCCGCAGGTGCCCTGGACCGCGATCTGCTCGGAGACCAGGGAGAGTAGGAGCGGGTTGTCGCTGGTGGCGTAGCTCGTGGTCGTGCAGGTCTCGGGGGTGGCGGCCGTACCGTCTCCCTTGTCGTTGACCTGGACGACCCGGTTCCCGTGGGCCGGATCGGTGGTCGTGGTCGCACTGGCGGTGCGCCAGCTCCCGTCGGCGAGTTTCGCCTTGGAGACCGCCGTTACCTGGGAGTCCGAGTAGCGGGCGAAGATCTGCGGCGCCCCGGCGGTCTGCGCGTGCGTGGCCGTGATCTGCTGGCCGCTGTACAACTGCCCCGACACGGACTGGAGGTTTCCGCCGGCCCGGTCGTAGTTCTCGGTGGCCACGATGCGGCCGGCGAGCCAGCCCTCGTCGGTGACGGTGCCGCCGAGCGGGCTGGTGACCTGGACGTTGCGCTTGTCGGTGCCGTTGGCGAGGTAGTCGCCGTGCATGCCGCGCAGGTAGGTGGTCGTCTGCTGGGTCTTGGGAGCCTCGCTCGACGAGCCGCTGCCCGTGGTGGTGGTCACCGACTGGTAGCCGCGGAACTGGTCCCAGGTGCGGGTCTTCGGGTCGGTGAACTCGGCGTCGTTGCGGTGCCAGGCGGCGCCGCCGTTGTACGTGTACTCCGTCGTCTTGCCGACCGCCGGGGTGCTGACGAGGTCCTGCTCGGTGACGACCTTGACGAGCGGCTTGTTGAACCAGTCGTTGACCGGAACCGGGTCCTGGCCGGGCATGCCCTGGTAGGGCAGGTACCACTTGACCGGCATGCAGGCCATCGAGTTGTCGACCTCGGAGGCGGGCATACGGTTGTTGACCCGGGAGCACTCGGGGTCGCTGTAGACGACGTTGATCCGGCCGCCGGCCTCAGTGGTGATGCCCTGGATCCGGGGGCGCATGAACATGTGCTCCGGCGGCACCAGGCCGTCGACGCGGTTGGGCACCATCCGGTAGGTGAAGGTGACGGGCGGGAGGGTGACCGGCGTCTGGCCGTTGGACCCGGTCCGCCGGACGGAGTCCAGTTGCAGGGTCTTCTTGGTGCCGTCCCCGGGCTCCGCGAGCGACTGGCTGAGCGCCCAGGTGTCCACGGTGCGGTAGGTGCCGCCGACGAGAACCTGGGTGGAGATGGAGGTCAGCCGCTTGGTGGTGAAGAACGTCGGTGCGTAGTTGGTGCAGGTGCCGGAGCCGGCGCAGATCTGGTCGATCGGGACGTCGGGCCAGAAGTCGGCGTTGGCGGTGGTGCGCTGGTCCTCGGCGCAGGTGATCGCACCCGAGGGGAGGCAGCGCTCCGCGACCGTGAAGAGGACCTTCGACGCGGGGTTGAGGGCGCCCCTGGCGGCCTTCTGCTCGTCGAGCCGCTGGCCGTAGCCGATCTCGCGGAGGTGAGCGGACCGCTGGTAGGCGGTGAGCGCGCCCTTGCTACTGTCCGGGGCCCCGCCGCGGCTGTAGTTGTTGCCCTCGGTCGCGTACTTGTACGTCGTCAGGTTGCCATGGGGGTCGACGACGTGGTCGAGTTGCCAGCGCCACGCCATCTGGCACCAGGAGCCGTTCCCGGTCGCCGCGTTGTAGCAGGGGTCGCCGCTCTTGGGCGAGTACACCGGCGTGGTCAGGACCGAGTTGGCGGCGGGGTCGGTGCCGTCCCCGCCGGGCAGGTGGTTGAGCCCGAAGTAGTACTGGGTCCCGTCCGGCGTGGTGATCCGCCAGTACTCCATGTCCTGGTAGCTGACGTCGCTTCCGCTTCTCGGCGCGCCGGTGAGCTGTTCGATCTTGGAGCCGTCGTCGTCCTGCAGATGCCAGGTGCCGGTGGCGTCGTCGCGCACGATGGTGCCGGATCGGTCGCCGAGCGCCAGGGTGGCGTTCTGGCCACCCCAGCAGAGGTCGGCGGAGCTGGTGACGCCCGCCTTGTCGCAACCCTTGTACGAGCGCTCGATGAACCCGGGCTCGTAGCCCCAGCCGTCACCGACCCAGGAAGACTGGGAGTTGGTCGCCGACGTCTTGCCGTCCACCGCCGCCGAGTTGTAGTTGAGTGCCACGACCGGAGCCACGCCGCCGAGGGCCGGAGGGACGGGGACGGGATAGTTGTAGGTGAAGCTCCCCGAGTTGGAACCGGCGTTCCACCCGGCGGAGGGTGAGAGCGATGTCGCCTTGTAGTTGCCGCCGGCACCGAACGGAGCGGGCAGCGCGGTCAGTACCAAAGGCACGCCCGCAGGGGATGCCGAGCCGGTTGCCAAGAGCGGCCCGGCCTCGGCCAGAGACAATGCCTTACCCGCTCCGGTGCCAACCTGCGCCTGATCGGACCGGGTGGCCGCCGGCAGCGTCACCTCGGCGCTGACCGACCCGGGGCCGTCGGCCTGGGCGGCGACCGGCGTCTGGGTGCGGCACTCGGACCGTTCCGGCGTAGTCAGCGCGCAGGCGGGCAGCGTGACCAGCGCGGCGCGGTCGGACCACCCGCCGGCCTGCAGCGCCTTGAGGTCCAACGAGACCTTGGCGCCGCGACCGTCGCCGGCCGCCGCCGATGCGTCGGCGTCGGAGACGGCGATGAGCGGACCGGTGACACCCGCCGCCTTGCCCGCCTCCGGAGCGGTCACCTGGACGTTGACCGTGTGCGCGCTCTCGCCGCCACCGTTTCCGGGGGCGACGCGTACGGCCAGATCGCCGGCCTTGGCGCCTCCGGCGCCGCCGGAGGCGGGCGATGCGCCGCCGGTGGCCGAGCGGGCGGCCTTGGCCCCCGCGCTGTCGGCGCCGATGACGACGGTCGCGGACCCGGTCACGACCGCCGGCGCGACCTCGGGCTTCCAGTCGGAGGCCCGGTCAGCTGACGTCCGGTCCGGCGGCGGGGCGTCGCTCCCCTCCACCGATACCGCCGCTCCTTCCCGCGGAGCGTTGGGAGGGCTCCAAACCTGTCCCTCCGGTTCGGGATAGGTCCATGCCACCGCCGGCGGCACGGTCACACCCGTCAGTGCCAGGGCGACCATCGTCGCCACCACTGGTGAACGCCATCGGCGTCTTGTCGAACTTCCAGCCCGTATCCGGGCAGGCAAAGCCCCCACCGCAGAATCTCCTCGATCGTTGATGCCGACGTGGCGTCAGACCGACAAGGCCGCGCCACGGTCGAAGCGACGATAGGGGGGAGGTATGACAGGCCACCAGATCGTTCGGCCACCCCGCACCTGATGTTTATGGACTCTTGATCTTGGAGGCTTCACTTTTCGGACAATCTGGTGTGAATTTGTAATCGAGTTGACCAAATCGCAGGTCAGGCAGCATCGTTCCGACCCAAACGAGACCCCAGACGGGGGTCGCTGCCCGGTAGGGGAACGCGAAAGAGACATGGTCGTCACCTCGAGAACAATCACGAGCACACCGTCCACACCATCGATACGCAGACGTACTGTGCGTCTGACCGCCATCGCGACGACCTGTGCCCTGGGGATCGGCCTGCTCGGCGTGCCCGCGGCGATCGCCGCCGACGCCGTGCCGTCGACCGGGCCCGTCGGTGGGCCGGTTCCGCTGATGCCGTCGCAGCCGGCGCCCTCCCGGACGCCCGAGCAGCAGGCCCTCTTCGACGCTGTCGCCAACGCGAAGGCGAGCGGCAGGCCCGTCGTCGTGGACGCGCTGACGACCGAGGCGTCGAAGAGCGTCGCGAACCCCGATGGCACACTGACGACCATCGACAACGCCCAGCCCGTGCGTGTCAAGCGCGACGGTGCATGGGCCGACATCGATGCCACGCTGCGTGCCAACAGTGACGGCAGTCTCAGCCCGACCGTCTCCCCGACCGCGGTGACCCTCTCCGGCGGCGGTCCCGGACCGATGGCCACCGTGGCGACCACCGACGGCAAGGAACTCTCCGTGGGGGCACCGTTCACCCTGCCCACACCCTCCCTGGACGGCGGCACCGCGACCTACGCGAACGTCCTGCCGGGCGTCGACCTGCAGCTGACCGCGCTCGAAGTCGGCGGCTGGCGGAACGTGATCATCGTTCACACCCCCGAAGCAGCGGCCGATCCCGCGCTCAAGACCCTTCGATTCCCGATCAGCGCCAAGGGCCTGACCGTCACCGCGGACGACCACGGGCAGATCGACGTCAAGGACGACACCGGCGCGTCCCGCTTCCGCTCGCCCGCGTCCCTGCAGTGGGACTCCTCGCAGACGGGCCAGACCGCTTCGGCCCCTGCCGGCAAGAACTCCGGGCTCGCGGCGCCCTCCGCGGCGGAAGGCCAGCCTGTGGGGACCCCGTCGACCGCCGAGGGCCCGGGCGACGGCGCCAACGTCGCCGCCATGGGCACAAAGGTGTCCGATGGCGCCATCGAGCTGACCCCCGACCAGCAGGCGCTGGGCACCGGCAGCGGCCCCTGGTACCTCGACCCGTCCCTCACCGCCGTCACGAGCGGGATCCAGGGATCGGTCGAGGTCCAGGAGAACCACCCGAGCTACGAGTACTACAACAAGAAGACCAACCTCGCCACCGGCTACTGCGGCTACCACAATCCCGACCCGAACCAGGACTGCGGGATCGAAGGCCGACAGCGTGCCTACTTCCAGTTCGCCGTCAATCCAGCCATCTACACCACGGTCAGCGGAGCCGATTCCCCGCCCGTGCTGTTCAGCTCGACCCTCAACGGCCTCGTCACCAGCTCCGCCAGCCCCGGAACACCGACCGAGCTCGGCCTCTACTCAGCCCCCAGCGGAATCCACGACCACAGCAAGTGGACCGACCAGCCCTGCGGATACTCGAACAAGAGTGCCGTCATGGAGGGTTGCGAGTTCGTCGGCAGCCAGACCATCACGGGAACCGGCGGTCCGCTGGCCATCGACGTCACCGACATGATGAAGCGGGCAGCCTCCGGCAAGTGGGCCACCTGGACCGTCGGCATCGCCCCCAGGGCCGGCGAGATGGAGAAGCTCTACCGGCATCACCTCGACAGCAAGCCGAGCGTCACCACCACCTACGACATCGCGCCCACCATCTGGCACCCGCGCACCTACCCGACGCCCAGCTTCGCCAAGACCAAGACCAGCCAGGGCGGCCCCGCCGAGTGCACCACCAGGGGTGCCCACCCCTGGGACAACCCAGGGTGGATCGGCAGCAACCAGAACATCTACCTCTACGCCAACAGCTTCTCCCCCAGCGGCCAGTCCGTGTACACCGGCTTCCACATGTGGGACGACAACGACCCCAACTTCTCTTTTCGGGACGGACGTTGGGGAGGGAGCTGGAACTACCCGGCCGAGCCGGTCAGCCCGGGCCAGCTGAGTGACGGACACCAGTACGGCTGGTACGCGGCCTCGGCCGACGGGATTCTCCAGTCGCCGATGAGCGAGTGGTGCTACTTCCGCGTCGACCGCACCAACCCGCGCGTCAACATCAGCTCCAACGACTTCCCGCCCGCCGGCACGCCCAACCCCAACCCCTCCAAGTACATGAACGACTGGGGTGCGCTGTGGATCAACGCAGACGACCCCGCTCCGGCCACCGGACTTCAGGCCTCCGGCCTCGCCTGCCTGCGCGTCAGCACCGACCCGACGCCCGTTGTCGGCTGGAACTGCGGTGACAGCGGCACCTATGCCCCAGGAGAGCCGTACTACTACCAGGCACGCAAGTGGGGCATCAACACCGTCTACGCCTGGGCCATGGACATCGCGGGCAACTACAGCCAAACCGCGATCTACAACTTCTACGTTCCCTGGCGCCCCGGTACCCAGCCGCTGTTCGGCGATGTCGACAACGACCAGAAGCCCGACATCGTCGGTGCCGACCAGAACGGCGACCTCCGCGTCATCGGCGGCACCGCCGACCCGGTGAGCTCGCTCGCCGCGACCTCGAAGGCCGCTCCCGGCGCCAACGACTACGGCGTCACGTGGTCCGACTTCCAGCTCAGCCATCGCGGGAGCCTGAGCATAGGAGACTCCGTCGATCAGATCATCGCCCACTACAACGGGCCCGTCACCACGCAGAACAAGCCTCTGGCGGACGCGCTCTACCTGATCAAGAACGACGGCTCTGGCGTCTTCGACAGGCTCGTAACCGGCACGATCACGCGTCCGGACGCCTGTACCACGTACGGCACCAACGCGCCCTGCCAGGCCTACCACGGCACGTGGGCCCGCACCTCTCAGCTCCTCGCGTTCGGCACGCCCGCAGGGGAGGCCGTCGCGCCGAAGCCCAATGGCAACCACGAGCCCGTTTTCACGACCCAGACCTCGATCCTGACCATCGAGGACGGGAATCTCTACCTCTTCGAGTCCAACGGCCTCTCGGAGGACGTCGCCACCGCAACGCTCATCCCCACGGCATCCGGCAGCTGGGCGGATCTCGAACTCATCAACCCCGGTGCCGCCAACGGCCCGACGACCGATCCCAACACCAACAAGCCGTCCAACCAGCCCACCCTGTGGGCCCGCAACCGCTCCACCGGTGGCATCTACGCCTACCCGCTCGGCTGGAACGCCGACCAAACGGTCGACTTCTCGGCACTGACCAAGCCGAACGCGGGGACCCTGCTCGGTACTGGCGCCGAACTCAAGGCCGGCACTCACCCGCGCATCGGTGCGGGCGACCTCAACAGCGACGGCTACGCCGACCTCTGGGTGATCGACAACACCAACGCGCTCGCGATCTTCCCCGGCACCGGTACCGCAGGCAAGGTCACCGGATTCGGCCCCTGGGCCTTTGCCGGCTACGCCGACGCGAGCGTGTCCATCCGCTCCACCCTGGTCGGCTGGCTCTGTGCCGACGCCGAAGGCGGTCCCCGCGTGGGGGCCGAGCTCACGGCCTACGCCTGCTGGCAGACGGCCAACCAGCGCTTCAAGTTCGCGAGCGACGGTACCGTTCGAAGCGGCGCCTTCTGCATGTCGACGAAGGACAACGGACTGACCAACGGCACGCCTGTGGTCCTCTCCCTCTGCACGGGTCAAGCCGGCCAGAAGTGGAGCATGCGGTCCGATGGCCGACTGTTCGTCCCGGGCACGGTCAACGCCAGCAGTCCCGGCGGTAAGTGCCTCGAACTGCCCGGTTGGGCGACCGAGCAAGCAACCCGACTGGGCATTTGGGACTGCCCCGGCTTCCAGGCCAACCAGCGTTGGACCCTGAACCCCGAACGGACCCCCTGACGCCGTCGGCTGACTTCGACGACGTGAGCCGCTCTTGGAGAGCAGAGGGCTCCGGCTTCGGCCGGGGCCCTCTGCTCAGGGGAACCGGTTGATCGCGTCACATCCAGGCGCTGAGAGGCTGGGCCCGCCCGGTGTGAGGCACCGGGACATGGGTGAACAAGAAGATCGAGTGGGGTGCTGTCGGCGCAAGCGTCGGCAGCACCCCATGTCGGCGTTGATCAGGCGCCGAGGGAGGTGCGGACGGCGGCGATGAGGTTGTTGGCGCGCGGGTCGCCGTGGCCGATCATGCGGTTGGCGGTGTAGGCGAAGGTGAGGCCGAGGTGGGGGTCGGCGAAGGCGAACTGGCCGCCGGCGCCGTCGTTGCCGAAGCTGTGGGGGCTGAGCATGGGGCGGAAGGCGGGGGAGGGGAGGAGGAAGCCGGAGGACCAGCGGGCGCCCATGTCGAAGCCCAGGAACCCGGCGCCGGAGGAGAGTTCGCGGGTGGCGTCGGCGATGGTGGCGGGGGTGAGCAGGGGCGGGGTGTCGGCGAGGCCGGTGACGGTGGCGGCGAGGAGGGCGGAGAGGGCGGTCGCGGAGGCGATGGCGCCCGCGCCGGGGAGTTCGACGGCGTGCAGGTCGGGGTCGTTCCAGCCGTGCGGCTCGTCGAGGCCGGGGAAGACGAGGGCGCCGTTCATCGTCACGATGCGGGTGAGCAGGTGCTCGGGGCCGGGCATCGGGCGGCGGCCGTCGGCCTCGGAGAGGCGGGCCAGGCGGGGGAGTTCGGCGGCGGGCAGGCCCAGCCAGGCGTCCAGGGCGAGGGGGGAGGCGAAGGTCTCGTGGAAGTGCGCGCCCGGGGTGAGGCCGGTGATGCGGCGGATCACCTCGCCGATCGCGAAGCCGAAGACATGGCCGTGGTACTCGTACGTGGTGTCCGGCTCCCAGAGCGGCTTCTGGTCCTCGATCGCGCGGACGACCGGGGTCCAGGCCGCGATCTCGGCGAAGGTGAGCGGGGCGTCCAGGGCGGGGATGCCGGCGCGGTGGGAGAGCACCATGCGGGTGGTGATCGCCTGTTTGCCGTTCCGGGCGAACTCGGGCCAGTAGCGGGCGATCGGGGCGTCCAGGTCGAGGCGGCCCTGCTGGGCGAGCAGGTGGGCGGAGAGCGAGACCAGGGCCTTGGCGCAGGAGAAGACCGGCGCGACGGTGTCCGCCTGCCAGGGCCGGCCGGTGCGCTCGTCGGCGACGCCGCCCCACAGTTCGACCACCTTTCGGCCGCCCGCGTGGACGGTGACGGCGGCGCCGAGTTCAGGGAAGTCTGCGAAGTTGCGGGCGAAGGAGTCGGCGACCGCGCCGAAGCCCTCGTCGGCCCAGCCGTGGTGGTCGGTCTGCATGGTGGCGTCCGTCTCCTGAGCGTGGTCGTTGACCGGGTCACGTTAGAGGGAGGCCGGGGCGCGGGGGAAACGATTTCGACGGGGCGGCGACGGGGCGGCGGGGCGATGGCGGCGATCAGGACGCTGTCACCGGGGGCCAGTACGGTGGTGACGCGGTCGAGTGAGCGGTCGAAGGCGGTGCCGGGGTCGCCGGACGGGGTGTGGCGGTGGTGAACGCGGCGGCCAGGTGCGGCGTACGGAGTGCTGTGGCGACCCGGCGGCGGCTCCTCGATGATGCAAGGAGTTCCTGGATGAGGTCGGGTGCGAAGGCTCTGCTCGCATGCGTCATGGGTGCGGCTGTGCTGGCTTTGGCGTCGTGCGAGAGTGGAGCCGATAGTTCTGGCAGTGCTGCCCGCGAGGTGCCATCGGCATCGGCTGCAAGCGTCGATTCAATCCCGGGAATCCCCAGCCGTGAGCTGCGGGAGCAGTATGGCGTGACTGTCCCTGTTGATGCGATCGACCCTTCCTACGGGCGTCACAAGGCAGGTGGCGGCGGGGAGCTCTGGGTGAAGTTCGGGATCGGGAAGGGCGATCTCAATGGTCTTCTTGCAGGCATGGGCACCGGTGAGGAGAAGCTTCATTCCGGCATGATCGCGTTCACCAGTGCCGACCTTGAGCTCACGGGGTGGTCCCTGGATCCTGCGCATCCGGTGAAAGGTGTACTGGTGCCGACAAGAGATGACGGCATGAAGAGTCCGAGTCAGAAGATCACCATTGACTACTCCGACGGCAACACGGTCACGGTGTACGTACTGGCAATCAAGCCGTAGCCCTCCGCCGCTGACCGACCGCACCTGCGCGACCTGCCTGTGTCCCATGGGGTGAAATGTGCTGGACAGCACGGCTGGTGCGGCTCAGTGTGGCTCCATGGAGTTCACCCACCTCGGCCGCACCGGCCTCACCGTCTCCCGACTCTGCCTGGGCACCATGAACTTCGGCCCGCACACCGAGGAGTCGGATGCCCATCTGATCATGGACAGCGCCCACGAACGGGGCATCAACTTCTTCGACACCTCGAACAGTTACGGCCGCAACGCCGAAGGCGGGCAGCGGGGGCGCACCGAGGAGATCATCGGTCGCTGGTTCGCCAAGGGGGACGGCCGCCGCGAGCGCACCGTGCTCGCCACCAAGGCCTATGCCCCGATGGGTGATTGGCCGAACGAGGGGCGGCTCTCCGCGCTCGCCGTGCGCCGCGCCGTCGAGGCCAGTCTTCGCCGCCTCGGCACCGACCACATCGACCTCTACCAGATGCACCACATCGACCGGGACACGCCCTGGGAGGAGATCTGGCAGGCGATGGAGGTCCTGGTCGCCCAGGGCAAGATCATCTACGTCGGCTCCAGCAACTTCGCCGGCTGGCACATCGCCCAGGCCCAGGAGGCTGCCCGCAGTCGCCACTTCCTCGGCCTGGTCAGCGAGCAGTCCCTCTACAACCTGCTCGACCGCGCCGTCGAGTTGGAGGTGATCCCCGCCGTCGAGCACTACGGCCTCGGCCTGCTCCCGTGGTCGCCGCTGCGCAGCGGCGTCCTCAGCGGCGCGCTGAAGAAGGAGCGCGAGGGCGCCCTGGTCCGGGGCGCGATGACCCATGCCGGCGAGATCCTGGAGGCGAACCGGCCCCGGATCCAGGCCTACGAGGACCTCGCCGCCGAGGTCGGCGAGCACCCGGCCGACCTCGCGCTTGCCTGGCTGCTCTCCCGCCCCGCTGTCACCGCCCCCATCGTCGGCCCGCGCACCCTCGGCCACCTCGACGCGGCCGTGCACGCCCTCGGCATCAAGCTCGACGAGGAGGTCCTCGCCCGCCTCGACACCCTCTTCCCGGGGCACAAGCCGGCCCCGGAGGACTACGCCTGGTAGGAGCTGAGGGGAAGTGAACAGCGCGTGCCCGCTTCTCGCCGAGAGCCGAGAGCCGAGAGCGGAGAGCCGGGAAGCGGGCACACGTGTGCAGAAGGCGGATGGGAGGGGAGCGGGGGACGGGAGGAGTGTCCACTCTCCGCCACTCTCAACGTATAGCGCACGGGGGGTCTTGCGGCAAGGGGGAGGGGGAGGCGCAGAATCCGTCGGCAGGTGAACGGGAACGACGGTACGGGAGCAACTGGTGATGCACGTGGACGCGGACGTGATCGTGGTCGGCGGTGGGCCGACCGGGCTGATGGTGGCGTGCGAGCTGCGGCTGCACGGGGTCGGCGTTGTCGTGCTGGAACGGCGGGCGGAGCGGGGCGGGGAGTCGCGCGGGCGCGGGCTGCACGCCCGCAGCGTGGAGATCATGGACCAGCGGGGCCTGCTGGAGCGGTTCCTCGCGGTGAGTGAGAAGTTCCGGGTCGGCGGGCTGTTCGGCGGCGTCATGGCGCCCTGGCCGGAGAGCCTGGACACCGCCCACCCGTACGGGCTGGCCACCCCGCAGGCGGTCACCGAGCGGCTGCTGGAGGAGCGCGCGCTCGAACTCGGGACGGTGGTCAGGCGCGGGTGCGAGGTCACCGGCCTGAGCCAGGACGCGGACGGCGTGACCGTGGAACTGGCGGACAGCGCGCACCTGCGCTCGCGCTACCTCGTCGGCTGCGACGGCGGGCGCAGCACGGTCCGCAAGGCCCTCGGCGTGGGCTTCCCCGGCGAGCCCGCCACGGTCGAGACGCTGATCGGCGACCTCGAACTGGCCGCCGACCCGGCCGAGGTGGCCGCCGTGGTGGAGCGGGTGCGCCGGACCGAGCTGCGGTTCGGCGTCGCCCCCGACGTGGACGGCCGGCCGGGCGTCGCGCGGGTGATCGTGCCGGCGGACGGCATCGCCGAGGACCGGGCGACGCCGCCGACGCTGGAGGAGTTCAAGGCGCGGCTGCGGGCCGTCGCGGGCACCGACTTCGGCGCCCGCACGGCGCACTGGCTCTCCCGGTTCGGCGACGCCACCCGGCAGGCCGAGCGCTACCGCGTCGGCCGGGTGCTGCTGGCCGGCGACGCCGCGCACATCCACCCGCCGACCGGCGGCCAGGGCCTCAACCTCGGTGTGCAGGACGCGTTCAACCTGGGCTGGAAGCTCGCCGCCGAGGTCGACGGCCGGGCACCGGAGGGGCTGCTGGACAGCTACCACGCGGAGCGCCACCCGGTCGGCGCCCGCGTGCTGACGAACACCCGCGCGCAGATGACCCTGCTCGGCAGCGCGTCGGGGCCGACCGCGCTGCGGGAGCTGTTCACGCGGCTGATGGAGGTCGAGGAGGTCAACCGCTACGTGACCGGGATGATCACCGCCCTCGACGTCCGCTACGACCACGAGCCGGGGGATGCGGACCTCGTCGGCCGGCGCCTGCGCGACGTCCTGCTGTCGGGGGACCGCCGGCTCTACGCGCTGATGTACGGCGGCCGCGGCCTGCTCCTCGACCGCACCGCCGGCGGGCGGTTCGCGGTGGACGGCTGGGCCGACCGCGTCGACCGCGTCGCCGACACCGGTGCGGAACTGGACGCGCCGGCCGTCCTGCTCCGCCCGGACGGCCACGTGGCCTGGGCCGGGGACGACCCGCAGGGCCTGCACGCCGCGCTGACCAGGTGGTTCGGCGCCCCCGGGGCCACCTCGCGGTGACCCCGGGGGATGGGAAGGTCAGGCCGTGGTGGTGGCCGGCAGGCCGATCGGGTTGATCGGGGGCAGTGCGGTGCGACAGAGGGCCGAGATCGGCTTGAGCGCGGCGGCGAGCCGGTCCAGGTCGGCGCGCCGGTGGTTCTCCCAGACCCGGGCGGCCGCGAGGTCGGTGGCCGCCTCCAGGGACTGGTGACGGATGCGGCCGCACTCGGTGATGGTGCCGCGCTCGGTGAGCCAGCCGCGTTCCGCCAGCCGGGCGGCGGCCGCGTCCCACTCGGCGTCGGTCCAGCCGCGCACCGGTTGCAGGGCCTCGCGCCGCACGTCCAGGGCGCAGCGCACCACCAGCGCCTCGCAGCCGTCGAGCCCCGCCGAGACCAGGGCCGCGATGTGGCCGTCACCGCGGTGCTCGCGCATCACGGTGGCGGCCTGCCAGAGGCGTCCGTACAGGTCGGCCGGGCGGGGGAGGGCGGCGTTGGCGGCGGCCAGCACCCGGCCCGCGCAGTCCAGCCGGGTGACGGCGTCCTCCAGCAGGCCGGCCGCCAGTTCGACCTGCGCCGGGTCGACGTGCTCCAGCAGCCGCCGCAGCGCCGCCGAGGCGCCCGCGGTCCGGGCGGCGAGCGCCGTCTCCGGGTCGGCGAGCTTCCAGACGGCCGGCAGCGCGCGCTCGATCGGGGCGGGCGCGAAGTTGAAGAACGCCGCGATCACCGGCGCCGCGTCCACCGGGCCGAGCGGGGCGGCGCGGCCGGCGAAGTAGCTGCGCGCGACACCGCTCAGACCCACCGCCTCGAACGCGCCGAGGCCCTCCGGGGTGAAGTAGGTGACGGCGTGCACGGGTTCGAAGAGCCACCACAGGGCCCGGGCGGGATGGACGAGATCGGCCAAGGGGAGGACCTTCCTCGGTGAGGGAGCGGTGAGGGATCGGTGAGGGAGCGGGCGCCCGTACGGGTGTTCCCGTACCGGCTCTCGTACAGGCTGATGACCACGGCGGCGGCCACGATAACGCGCCCGGGGTGTGATGACGGTCACGCGGAGGTCTCGGTGGTGACACGCGGCCGACGGCGCGGGGATGATGGCCCGGGGTGCGCCTCGCGCGCCCGGTCCCCTGGCCGATCCCTCGGCAGACGGCACGACGGCAAGAAGAGGTAACAGGCTCCATGGCGCAGATCAATCCCAGCATCCTGTCCGCGGACTTCGCCCGGCTCGCCCAGGAGGCCGAGGCCGTGCGGGGCTCGGACTGGCTGCACGTCGACGTGATGGACAACCACTTCGTGCCCAACCTGACCCTCGGCATCCCGGTCGTGGAGTCGCTGGCCCGGGCCACCGACATCCCGCTCGACTGCCACCTGATGATCGAGGACCCGGACCGCTGGGCCCCCCAGTACGTGGAGGCCGGCGCCGGCTCGGTGACCTTCCACGTCGAGGCCGCCGCGGCCCCCGTCCGGCTCGCCCGTGAGATCCGGGCCAAGGGCGCCCGCGCGTCGATGGCGCTCAAGCCGGGCACGCCGATCGAGCCCTACGAGGACCTGCTGCCCGAGCTGGACATGCTGCTGATCATGACCGTGGAGCCGGGCTTCGGCGGCCAGGCGTTCCTGGACATCATGCTGCCGAAGATCCGCCGGACCCGGGAGCTGATCGCCAAGCACGACCTGGAACTGTGGCTCCAGGTCGACGGCGGCGTCTCGGCGAGCACCATCGAGCGCTGCGCCGAGGCCGGGGCGGACGTCTTCGTCGCCGGTTCGGCGGTGTACGGCGCCGAGGACCCGGCGGAGGCGGTCGCCAAGCTGCGCACCCTCGCCGAGGGCGCGAGCGCCGACGCCTGGTGGGCCTGCGGGCACTGAGCCCCGGCCGGGTGGTCCCCGCTGGAGGATCGCCGTGCCCTGGAGGAGGATCGTTGCGACGACCCCTCCGGCCGGGCGCGGCGATCCCCACCCCGGCCCCTGCGCACGGCGGTGACCGCCCCATGAGCAACCTCGACGCCCGACCCGCCCCGACCACCTGCGGCGGCGAGCGCGACACCGGTCCGGTCCGGGACCTGCTGACCGCCCGCCGGGTCCCGCTCGGCGAGAGCACCGTGGTTCGCCGGCTGCTTCCCAATCTGGGTCGTCGGATGGTGGGCGCGTGGTGCTTCGTGGACCACTACGGGCCGGACGACATCGCGGACGAGCCGGGCATGCAGGTGCCGCCGCATCCGCACATGGGCCTGCAGACGGTCAGCTGGCTGCACGCCGGCGAGGTCCTGCACCGCGACAGCCTCGGCAGCCTCCGGACCATCCGCCCCCGCGAACTGGGCCTGATGACCTCCGGCCGGGCGATCTCCCACTCCGAGGAGTCCCCCCGCCCCCACGCCCGCTACCTCCACGGCGCCCAGCTCTGGGTCGCCCTCCCCGACGCCCACCGCCACCGCGACCCCGCCTTCGAACACCACCCCGACCTGCCCACCGTCACCGCCCCGGGCCTGTCCGCCACCGTCATCCTCGGCACCCTCGACGGCGCCACCTCCCCCGGCACCACCCACACCCCCCTCGTCGGCGCCGACCTCACCCTCACCGCCGGCACCGCCCACCGCCTCCCCCTCGACCCAGACTTCGAGTACGCCGTCCTCACCATGTCCGGCACCCTCACCGCCGACGGCGTCCCCCTCGACCCCGGCGCCATGCTCTACCTCGGCACCGGCCGCCGCGACCTCCCCCTCCACGCCACCACCGACGCCACCTTCCTCCTCCTCGGCGGCGAACCCTTCGCCGAGAAGCTCGTCATGTGGTGGAACTTCATCGCTCGATCCGGTGAGGAGATCGTACAGGCCCGATCGGAGTGGATGGAAGGCTCTCGCTTCGGTGAGGTGCACGGCTATGGAGGGCCGCGACTGGCCGCTCCCGAACTCCCGCCTGGGTCCCTCAAACCGCGCGGACGGGTGCGCTGAACTGGGCGAATGTGTATCGGTGGAGACTGCCGTGAGACGCATTCGCAGTGGCTTCTTGTCTCCTGGTCGAGTCGCCTGCCGGGCCGCTGGACAGCGGGCGCTGGTGTGAGGCGGGAGTCGCGGGCGTGGTCATCTGTGACAGGGTCTACTCAGACCAATGCTGACCCAATGCTGACTTTGCTGACGGATGGTCAGGTGATGTCGGAGCTCTCACGAGCGTCGGTGGCAAGCTACTGTGACCAATCTGCCGGGGAGAACGGCGCTCGGGCTGGCCAGGGTGAGGTGCCCGCCCCGAGAGACCGCTGCGGGACAGCTGGCTGCTCCTGTGGTTCGGAGCCGAGGTGTGGTCGGCCTTGTTCGGTTCCTACAAGCTGAGCCTGTTGCTTGGCTTGTCCGGCGATACATACCATCGCGGGCCGGACACTGGCCTCCGCGCTCGGCCCGTGGCTGCTGAAGCTCATTGCAGCACGGGCCTCGTTTCAGGTCACAGAACCCGGCGTACAGGCCGGCTCCATCCGCCGTACCAGGGGCTTTGCCCCCGGAAGGGCCTCTGACCTGCATCGGAGGCCCTTTCCGATCTTTCGGGGGCTTGCCGTGTTACGCGGCAAAAAGTCCCCGGAACGTCCCCCTGACAGAGCGGAAAGTCCCCGAAAAGTCCCCCAGGATGATCTTGGTCGAGAGGTCTTGACCTGGGCTCGGAGCGCGCAGTTGGGCGGGCAGCAATCGGGTCGGGGAGTGGCGATCAGAGCGCGGGCGTCCTGCCCGTAGACGGCGGACTCCTGGAGCAGCCCGAACGCCCGGTGGAAGAGGGCGACACGGTCGGGATCGGTGATGGTCTCGCAGCCGCGGTAGCCCTCCACCTCCACCTGGATGCCGTCGTGGATCCCGAAGCCGTCCCCGGGGTAGACGTACAGGTGGGATCGGGCCGGGACGATCCCCAGCCGAAGGCCCGACGCGTCGAGGGCCCGAAGTAGGTGCTCCAGCTGGGCACGCATCACCTGGGGGCTGATCCCGGTCAGCAGGGCCTGTTCGCCGAGCAGTACATGGTAGGTCCGGCCGTCCTGTCCGAGGTATTGGGCGCGGGCGGTGCGCTCGGCCGCGCCGGCCTGCGAGTCGTCGGGGATCTGGTGCAGGTGGGCAACCATACGCAGGACCTGTCTGCAGATTCCCTCACACCAGGCCGTGGGACCAGAGCAGAGCGATTTACACGGGCGACGACCTGCTATCCGAGAACGGGCTCCGAATGTCAGGGGGCAGGGGAATGCTTGCGCTCGCTCCGGTTGCTCGGATGATGTCCGAGTAGCTACCGGAGGCCAGGGTCTCGGCATGGCATTGGCTGCACGGCCCTCTACCCGTGCACTTCGAGGTTCCAGACAAGTACTGCCGAGTGTGTGAGAAGGCAGCGGTGGGGAAGTCGGCGCGGACGGCGAACCAGCGCCCTGTTTGCTGGTCGGCCGGTAGGGCGGCAGCGATCGACGGCCTCATCGGGAGGTAGAGCTCCCCGCTGTCGTAGCGAATGGCGAAGACGCGGTCCAGATAGTCGCATTCGTCGGGTTGCGCCTCGTTGGCATCCAGCCAGGCGACGCCGTCCTGCCGGGAGCCAGGTCCCCACAGGAGATCCACGGGGTACCACGTTGCCTCGTGTCGGGAATCAAACTGACTCAGGTCGGGGTCGGTGATGCGGCTGCCGAACTCGAAGACGGCCCGGATGATCGCGAACTGCCAGGAGTCGTCAACCTCCGACTCGTCGCGCAGGTTCTCTACTGCGGTGACGCAGAACCCGTGTTCCTTGGACCAGGCGATAGCTGCGACCGAGCGCCTGACTGGCGCCGGGCACAGGTGGTTGATGATCTCGCACAGGTCGCCGAGCATCCGTGCCGCCTCGACCGGCCCGAGCAGGTGGTACGAGGTCGGGTGCGCCACGTAGTTTCGCAGGTTGGACAGCGCCTGCTCGATGCCGCGGTTGCGCTGCCCTCGCAACAGCCCAGCAGCCCGAGCCCACGTCCGGAGACCGTGAAGCGTGCCGTTAAAGTCGATGGCTTCTGGGCCGGCCCCGACGCGCAGCTTCCACGGCCTCCCATTCGCGCCGCTGTTCGACCGCCTCTGTCTCCTCTGGCTGTCGATGAAGTCGTGAACCTGCTCGTACCGCTCAGCCACTACCGCGTGCGCGGCACCACTCGCGTCCACGAAGGTGATCTTGCCCTGGTGGAAGTCGATGAAGCGGTCGCGCAGCGCCTGCTCGATAACCAGCAGGGCATGGTCGCTCACGAGAGTGAAGAGGTCGTAGCAGAGAACGCCGTAGGCGAATACGGTGCGGAGCCGGTCGAAGCTCTGGCGGGTGCCCTCGGCCACTGCCGGGGCCAGTTCGAGCGCTGCGACCACCTGCTGCTGGAACTCGGCTGAGCTTTCCGGCGCCATCTTCACGCCGAGCCCGAGCCCGTGGGGCGTGAAGCGAAGCGTCCTCTCGTCTGCTTCCCTCAGCTGATCCCATGTCTTGATGATCACCGCTTCCCTCCCAGAGCTCGTGGCGAACCTTTCATCGTAGCCTTTTGGTGGGGAGCCTTCGAGCGGATTTGCAGCTTCGGATCGGGGCAGGGCACAGAGTAGTTAGCGTCGGCGCCCGATCCAGGCTATGGCGGTGAGGGCCAGCAGGAGGGCAGTGAAGGCGGCGAGGATGGCCCACATGCCGTCCGGGCGTTGCAGGACATCGCCGATTCCGATGCCGATCACGGTGCCCCAATGCGGGCTGGGGTGGCGGCCCGGGCTCGGTGCGTCGGGTGGCGGAAGCTCGGGGAAGTTGGTTGCCATGAGGGAGAACTCCTACCGATGGTGATCGTCGGTGCGGCGGACCGCCGCGCCGAGTCGATGGTGGGGTCCACCGGTTCCGGCTGAATGTGCGCGCATGTTCAGCCGGAGGGATTCTCCGTGGCTTCCTCGCCGGGGTTGGCGTTGATCGCCGTGACGTCGGCATACAGGGTGGTCTGAGAGGGGCGATCGGGCTCAGTGCCGCAAGCGTCGCGGAGGAGCTGTCTCAGGTACGCGCCCGGAGTGCGGGGAATTCCGGAGATGGCCGGCGCGATGGGGGAGTCGAAGGTCATCAGGATGCGGGAGACGGTGGCGTCCGGGAATGCGTCGAGCACGGTGCGCAGTGCATCGCGCCGGGCCCGGGTGGGTGCCGGGACCGCGCGCTGGTTCCCACCTGCGTACGGTGCGCGGACGCGTGGTCCCTCCAACCGGTCCTCATAACTGGAGCGCAGCTGGGTGATGGTGCGCTCGGCACGGCTATTCGTCCCGCGGCGCACCGAGGTACCGCGAGCGTTCGGCGCGATTGCAGCTGGCGGAAGCGGCTGCAGCACCTTCACCAGTTCCTCTACCGGCAACTCGAAATCGACGGCCAGCAGGAGCAACTCGCCTACGACGACCAGGTCCCCGCTCCAACCCGGGTCGAGCGGAACGCCAGACTGCTTGAAGTCCGCCGCCGCTGCGGCAAGAAGATCAGCGAACGCCTCGCGGATCGGCGGCATACGGTCAACTTGCTCGGGCCGGAGGTACCAACGCACCGCCGGATCAACACTCAAATCGGACCGCAACAGCCCGAGCCCACACACATAGAAGAGGAAGTGGAGAGTGCGAATTTGGCTGGTGAGCTGGTCCGCGATCGGTGCCACGACCTCCTCGGCGCGGCTGCGCCACGACGTGGTCAAGCCGGGCAGTGACGGGTGTCCCAGCCATCCTGCTGCGGCCTTCGCACCCTGCTGTTCGAGCGCGAGGATCTGCTCGCGGCGTGCTGCTTCGTCCTTCTGCACTCGGTCCTCCTGCCCACTCACCCGCGATCGCGCTCCTCGCACCCGACTGGAATCTCCATGAGGAAGGCCCGGCGTGCTCGGTGCTCCCGGCTCCATAGCGCCGGTCTCGCCGCTGAGCCTGGTGTCCGTCTCTACGGCCTTCAACGCCCAGGCGTGAGCCGTCGCCAGAGGTGTCTGGCCTGGCACGGGCATCAGCCGTGGGGGCGCGGTGCCATCGGGTTGCCCGTGAGGAGGTGGGCACGAGCCTGTTCCAGGGTAAGGCAGCCGTGGGTCTCGAGTTCGAAGTCCGAAGACGGCTCCACGTGACCCGGCCGTCCTCAGCGCCGGATCGCGAAGACCTCCACCTCTGCGTTCATCGCCCGCAGCCGCCGGGCCGACTGAAGGAGTGAGACCTGAGCGAAGGCGAAGAGGGAGTCGACGGTGATCTCCTTCCCATCCTTGAGGAGGATGGCGAGGACCACCTTCAAGGTGCCGAAGTCGCTCAGGAGACGGTGGTCGGGAGTGCGGTCCGCAACCTGCCGGAGGAAGTCCCTGCGGATGGCTTCGTCACTGCGCAGGGTTTCGACGGCGGTCACGGCCTGAGCGAAGAGGTGGTTCAGCGGCGCGGTGCCAGCACTGCTGCTGGCCTTCTTCACACAGATCAGCTGGTTGTCTGGGCCCAGGACATCGCAGATCTCCAGCCCGCCGCCGTTGAACTTGTCGGTGACGACGTTCTTCTTGTCGAAGAGAAGGTAGCCGTCTTGATCGGCTGCTTGCTTGTTGTACCAGTCCTCGTCGTGAGAGTCCTGCCGCTTGCTGTTCGGTGAGCCCTTCGGCCACGTCGGCAGTTGGACACTCGACGGCTTGTCGAGCAGCTGCCGCAGCTCGTCCTCGAGCGTCTCAAGGAATCTGGCACCCACCTCGTACCACTTTCCATGGCCATAGAAGTACCGCGTCGTTCCGACGGGGACGTCCGCGATGAGCCACTCCTTGCCGCTGGTAGCCGCGCCGGCGGGAGTCTTCAGGTCGTCGTCGCTGAACATGACGACGCGCACCTGGCTGAGCGCCTTCATGCGATCACCTTCGGCCTTGTCCGAGACGAACTGGAGGAGGACGGGGAGGTCGAGGTCGAAGACATCGTCGCTATGGCTACCCAGGGTGATGCGGAATGCCTGTGCAGAGCCGAAGCCCTCTTGGCAGGCTTCGGGAACTCCCAACGTCAGCCGGGGGTGGCTGGCATCAGCCAACATGGCCTCCAAGGCGGCTTGGGCGTCCACCGCCTTGCGGCTTCGGTTGTCCAGGGTGTGCAGTCGGTCCACGAAGCGCAGCTCGGGCAGCGGGTCCGGTCGGGCGCACACCTCTTCAATCGCGCGCAGGTCGCTGAGAAACTCCTCCGGAGTGGTGGCCAGCGGCAGCTTGATGGTCGACTCCGAGCACTCCACCCGGACGTGCTTGGAGGTTCCGGAGGGCAGCGATGTCAGCGCAATGCCGCTGACCGTTCCGCAGATGCGGCGGACGACCGCGCCGAACCGGTCGAGCCCGAAGCCGTCGATGCGCTCGCCACGGGCGACGGAGTACTCATCAACACGCCCTCGGCCATCCATGATCTGATTGCGGACCTTGATGATGCCGTCCTCGTCCAGGCATCGGGTGGCGAACTCCAGCCCGAACTCGTCGTCCCGGTAATAGGGGTCGAGCATGTGCTGGCCGACGCCGTAGCTCAGGGCGTACAGGCCACGCTCGGTCCGCATCAGGACGAGGCCGGCGGCGGAGTGGTTTCGTTCGTTGACCTCCAGGCCGGTGATCCGTTCGACGGCCGGGCACCAGTCAGCCCGGTCCCGGGGAATCCCTCCGTTTACCAGTAGTCCGGTGACGCCCTCTCGGGAGAAGTCCCGGACCTGGTAGCCCGGACGGCTGAGATTGCGGGGGCGCACAAGGGCGCGGAGGTCTACCGGTCGCCCATCGGGAACGGTGAGCCGGTGCAGGGTGGACTTCCGAGTTCCGGTGTTCTGCTGCTTGGCATCCACGTTTTGCTCCTTGTCTCTTGCCTTCAGCGGACATGAGCTGCACTGCCTCTTGCACGCTGACCGGCCTAATGACAGCAGCAGTGCGTTGATAATGAAGGTAGCTAGAGTCTGTTGGCGCTGTCAACAGGATGTAACTTCATGGGCTGCTGGCCATGGTGTACGGTGAAGCCATGCTTGAAGACGACGTCCCTGACCCCACGGCCACCGCTGCGGAGATCGCACGGTTGGCCGGGGTGACGCGCGCCGCGGTCTCCAACTGGCGCAGGCGTCGCCCGGACTTCCCAGCGCCTGTCGGCGGCACGGCGGCCAGCCCGTTGTTCTCGCTCGTGGAGGTGCAGCGGTGGCTGGACGGACAGCGCGAAGGCCGGGAGGTCAACAGTGAGGTCCGGTTGTGGCAGGCGCTTCGCACCGCCTTCGGCGCCGAGATGGTTGGAGCGCTGGCGGCCGCTGGCGAGTATCTCCTTGGGGAGGGCACTGGGCTGAAGGACCGCTCTGCGCGCGAGGCGATGGAGGGACTGCTCGCGGAGCGGACTCCTGCAGAGGTGATGGACGGACTTGTCGCCCGGCTCTTGGATTCCACTGCCCGCGCCGCGTTGGACGGAGCTTCGACGCTGCAACTCGCCCGAGCCGTGGGGGAGCTTGCGGGTGAGAGCACCGGTGCCGTCTTCGATCCGGCCTGCGGTATCGGATCCCTCCTGGTTGCCGTGGGCGGCGACAAGGTGCGCCGCAGGCTGGGCCAGGACATGCAGGCGGACGCGGTTCGTCTGGCCCAGGTGCGAACGGACCTGTCGGTCGCATCAGGGGCGATGCCTTCTCGACTGGCGGCGGGCGACTCGCTTCGGGCAGACGCCTATCCAGACCTCCGCGCGGACCTGGTCGTGTGCGAGCCGCCAACTGCCGTGGCCGACTGGGGCCGCGAGCAGCTGCTTGTCGATCCGCGGTGGGAAGCCGGCGTGCCCTCGCGCGGTGAGAGTGAACTCGCCTGGCTCCAGCACTGCTACCACCACACAGCCCCTGGCGGGAGGGCCGTGGTCGTCTTGCCAGCGTCGGTCGCCCACCGGCGTTCCGGTCGGCGCATTCGCGCGGAACTGGTGCGTCGCGGCTGCGTCACTGCAGTGGTGGCTCTACCGCCGGGCCTCGCGGCCAGTCATGCACTCCCGCTGCACGTGTGGATGCTGAGCCGGCCTTCCACCCCTGGGAACAGCGCGACGACGGTTCGCATGGTGGACCTCAGCGCCAGCAGTCCAGACGGACCGTGGCAGCCGAAGCCGCACCAGGAGGCCGAGGTGCCGCTGATCGATCTGCTGGACGATGACGTGGATCTCACACCCGGCCGCTATGTCCGCGAGCCAGAACCCGACTACGCGGCAGAGTACGTCGCGCTACGGGGCGAACTCGACCTGCACCTGCGTAAGCTGCGGAACCTTCTACCGGATTTGGTGGCACGGGCCGACGCAAGCAACTTGGACGAGGGCGTACCAGTAGCGGTGAGCGACCTGCTGGCCGCTGGCCTGCTCACCATCGACGGTGAGGAACTCGCCTCCACCAATGACCAGTTGGACCCGGACTATGTGCGGGGCTTCGCGGCCAGTCCGGCGAACACCCGGCGCGGCACGTCGTCCTCGGGCACGTTCCGAGCGGACCTTCGCTCTGCGCGCTTGCCGCGGATGGACATTGAGGCGCAACAGCGTTACGGAAACGCCTTTCGCTTGTTGGGCATGTTCCAGCGCGAACTCGCCGAACTCGCCAAGATAGGGGACCGAGCCGCGCAGCTCGCCCGCGACGGCCTCACCAGCGGCGCGCTCGACCCAGAGCCCACGCGGGACTCTGGCGACACCAAGCAGCGGATCACGACGACCGACGGAGACGACGCAGTGCGGCGGGAAGAGGGCAGGACGCTTTGAGTAAGAACCAGGAACTGGCTGACTTCATCTGGTCGGTGGCCGACCTGCTGCGGGGAGACTACAAGCGCTCCGAGTATGGCAAGGTCATCCTGCCTCTGACCGTGCTGCGCCGACTGGACTGCGTCATGGAGCCGACCCGGCAGGCGGTATGGGATCGGGCCGCCTCGTACACCGGGGAGAACAAGGACGGACTGCTGCTGGCGGCGTCCAAGCTCAAGTTCTACAACCTGTCTGAGCAGAC
The DNA here is from genome assembly GCF_042802195.1 of Kitasatospora sp. NPDC057500. Taxonomy (NCBI): domain Bacteria; kingdom Bacillati; phylum Actinomycetota; class Actinomycetes; order Kitasatosporales; family Streptomycetaceae; genus Kitasatospora; species Kitasatospora sp. NPDC057500. Next base: position 72,583 of record NZ_JBHVER010000005.1, read on the forward strand.
CTTCGACACCATCAGCAGCGACGCGGCCAACGTGGCGAAGAACCTCAAGGACTACATCCGGGGCTTCTCGGCGGAGGCCACTGAGATCATCAATCGCTATGAGTTCCACCTCCAGATCGACCGGCTGGACAACGCTGACCTGCTCTACCAGGTGGTGCGGAAGTTCGCCGGCCTGGACCTGAGCTTCGAAGCCGTAGACAACCACGACATGGGCTACGTCTTCGAGGAGCTGATCCGAAAGTTCGCCGACGCCTCCAACGAGACCGCTGGTGAGCACTTCACGCCGCGCGAGGTCATCGAGCTGATGGTTGAGTTGCTCCTTGCCCCGGACGACGACCGGCTGAACGGAGAAGGTCAGGTTGTCAAGATTCTCGACCCGGCCTGCGGTACAGGAGGCATGCTCTCGGCCGCTGAGGAACACATCCGGAAGCTGAACCCGCGCGTGCGCGTCAACCTGTTCGGCCAGGAACTCAACGCCGAGTCCTATGCGATCTGCCGATCCGACATGCTTCTCAAGGGGCACACGGCCAAGAACATCCGCTTCGGCAACTCCTTCAGCCAGGACGGCCACGAGGGCGAGACTTTCAACTACATGCTCGCCAACCCACCCTTCGGTGTGGAGTGGAAGAAGGTCGAGAAGGTCGTACGTCAGGAGCATGAGGACCGAGGGTACGACGGCCGATTCGGCGCCGGCCTGCCCCGGATCAACGATGGCTCGCTGCTGTTCCTGCAGCACATGATGAGCAAGATGCAGCCGCTGAAGAAGGATGAGGCCGGCGACGAGGTCGGCGGTACCCGGCTGGCAATTGTCTTCAATGGCTCGCCGCTCTTCACCGGCGGCGCGGGCTCCGGCGAGTCGGAGATCCGCAGGTGGATTATTGAACACGACTACCTGGAGGCGATCGTCGCCCTCCCGGACCAGCTCTTCTACAACACCGGCATCGCCACCTACTTCTGGATTGTCACGAACCGCAAGCCCGCTGACCGCAAGGGCCGCGTGATCTTGCTCGACGCCCGCGATCAGTGGACCAAGATGCGCAAAGGCCTGGGTGAAAAGCGCAAGCGGATCACCCGAGCACAGATCGGACACATCTGCGCGATCTACCGTGACGCGCTCGACATCGCTGGTCGTGAGAACCATCCGGACCACGGGCGAGTGAAGGTCTTCACCAATCGGGACTTCGGCTACCAGCGCATCACCGTGGACCGGCCGCTCAAGCTCCGATTCGAGCTCACCGAGGACAGCCTCACCCAGCTCGGAATGTCCGCCGCCGTGCACAAGGCAGTTGGCAGCGAGGCGGCAGTCGAGCTGCTGCTCGCCGCGCTCAAACCGCTGCTCGGATCGCAGTGGTCCACCAAAGCCGAGACGTGGGACGCACTGCGCACGGCGATGGTCGCTGGGGGCGTTTTGTGGCCCTCTGCCGCGCCGTTCCAGAAAGCCATGCGCGACGCACTGGGCGTGACCGACCCGGAGGGGGAGGTCCAGCTCATTAAGGGAAAACCCGAGCCTGACCCCGACCTGCGCGATAACGAGAACGTTCCGCTAGGCGAGGACATCGACGAGTACTTTGCCCGCGAGGTTCTGCCTCATGTCCCGGATGCCTGGATCGCAGAGACCCGAAATCCGAAGACGAAGGAGGTGGAGCGGTTTAAGCTCGGGTACGAAATCCCCTTCACCCGCCACTTCTATGTCTATACGCCGCCGAGGTCGCTGGCAGTGATCGACGCAGAGCTGAAATCACTGGAGTCGGAGATCCAGACGCTTTTGGGACAGGTGGCCCGGTGAACCCGATGCGCATTGACCGGTCCGTCCTCGCTTCGGTCGCCTGGCCCTCCGAGTGGCGAACGGTACCGCTATGGGCGCTGTTCGACCGGGTCAAAGACGTTGGGCACCCGCAAGAGGAGTTGCTCAGTGTGTACCGTGAGCTTGGTGTGGTGAAGCGGGCAGGCAGAGACGATAATTTCAATAAGGCGGCACCCGATCGTAATATTTACCAACTGATCGATCCGGGGTGGCTTGTGGTAAATCGCATGAAGGCGTGGCAAGGGTCGGTTGGTATTTCTCCGTACCGCGGGATCGTCTCTGGCCACTATATCTGCTTTCGCCCCCGCCATCGGGAGGAAAGTCGCTTCCTGAACTGGCTTCTCCGATCGGGCATCTATGCAACGGAATTTGCATCGCTGTCTCGGGGTGTGCGGCCGGGGCAGGTGGAAATCGACAATGACCTGCTGCGAGTGCTTCCGGTGAAGCTGCCAGCTGTGGACGAGCAGCGCCGTATCGCTGACTTTCTCGATGCGGAGACGGCACGCGTTGACCGAATCGTAGAAGCGAGAGATGCTCAGCGGTCCACTCTTCGAGAGCGCGAACTGGCGCTGATTTATGAGACCTTGTCAGGCGGGGCAAGTCCTGAGAATGGCCGCCCGACTGGAATGCCGTGGCTACCCGTGGTTCCCAAGGACTGGAAGGTGGGGCCGGTTTACGGCTACTTCACCACGGAACTCGGAAAGATGCTAAATGCGGAGCGTGCAGCGGGGGATCGTCAGCGCCCCTATCTCCGCAATGCCAATGTTCATTGGTATGGCATCGATACCTCGGACATGGCTACGATGTCGTTCGATGTCTCCGAAGTCCGCCGCTATTCTGTGGAGCCTGGTGACCTTTTGGTTTGCGAGGGAGGTGCCGGGGTTGCCGAGGCAGCGGTATGGAACGGTGAAATCTCGGAGTGCTACTATCAGAAGTCGCTTCATCGGGTCCGGCAATCTGGGTCCGTACCTGTTGAGTGGCTCATGTACTGGCTACGTCTGGCTAAGCATGTAGGCGTGTTCGCGGCCGACGGCAACATTGCGACTATCCCGCATCTTACGGGAGAGCAATTGCGCGAGTATCGGATCCCCATTCCTCCAGATGGTGATCGCCGCGTAGCCAAGCTGAACCGAGAGGTGCACGAGTTGATGTCGGCAATCAATCGGCTCGACCACGCGGAGGCTCTCCTTGCTGAGCGGCGCCAGGCACTGATCACTGCTGCCGTCACCGGCCAGCTCGACGTCACCACGGCCCGCCCCAAGCACGACCGCGACTTCTGAGGGGGATTCAGATGAACGACGCCCGCGTGTACACCGAGAAGGCCTTCGAGAACGCCGTCGAGGCAGCGCTGTTGCGCGGCGGTTGGCAGCGCGGGCTCGCTAATACATACGACCACGCGCTCGGTATCGACACCTCCGAGCTTGCCGTGTTCCTTGGGGCGTCACAGAACGACGCGTGGCTGGCGCTCCAGGCCGCCTACGGCGAGGAGGAGGAGCAGGCCATCGGTAGGTTCGCGAAGCGGGTGGCGCGGGAGATTGATTCGCGCGGGCTGCTGGACGTGCTGCGGCGGGGGGTGAACGACCGGAACGTGAAGATCCAGCTCGCGTACTTCCGTCCCGCGCATACTCTGGCTGCTGATGCCTTGGACGAGTACAACGCCAACCGGCTCACCTTTGTGCGCCAGTTCCACTACTCGGCCGCGCGCCCGTCCGACAGCCTCGACATGGCGTTCTTCCTTAACGGACTGCCGGTTGCCTCAGTGGAGTTGAAGAACGGGCTGACCGGCCAGACGGTCGAGGAGGCCAAGCGGCAGTACCGGCGGGACCGAGACCCGAAGGAGTTGTTCTTCGCGAAGCGGAGCCTGGTCCACTTCGCGGTAGATCCGACGCTGGCGTTTCTGACGACCCGGCTGGCCGGAGACGCGACCCGCTTCCTCCCCTTCAACACTGGCTCCGGTGGCCCCGGTCAGATCGGCGGCGCGGGCAACGTCCCGGCGGCTACCGATGGGTCGTACCCCACCTCCTACCTCTTCGACGCGGTGTGGGCGCGGGACAATTGGCTGGAACTGCTGCAGCGGTTCCTGCACGTGGAGGACGCCGCAGCGAAGGCTGGCCGGGCACCTTCGCACAAGCCGGGCAGCGCGCATACGCAGCCGTTGGTCTTCCCGAGATTCCACCAGTGGGACGCGGTGCGCAAGCTCATCGCGCACGCGGCCCGCCACGGCGCGGGGGAGAACTACCTGATCCAGCACTCCGCCGGTTCGGGGAAGTCCAACACCATTGCCTGGCTGGCGCACCACCTGTCCAGCCTGCACACCTCTCACGATGCCAGCCTGCTCACACCCGCGGCACTCGCCTCGGGCCTGGGGGCGAACAAGCTGGTCTTCGACAAGGTCATCGTCATCACTGACCGCCGCGTCCTGGACAAGCAGCTTCAGGACACCATCTACCAGTTCGACCACAAGGCCGGCGTGGTCGTACGGATCGACGAGAACTCCCAGCAGCTCGCGGACGCGCTGACCGGGCCGACAGCCCGGATCGTGATCACCACGGTGCAGAAGTTCCCCTTCGTCCTGGATAAGGTCGCGGGGCTGGGTGGACAGCGCTATGCGGTGATCATCGACGAGGCGCACTCCTCGCAGGGCGGGGAGAGCGCAGCGGCACTAAAGAAGGCGCTGGGTCGTCTTGGCTCGGACGCGGTTGACGAAGACGGCGACCCGTTGACGGCTGCGGCCCTGGCCCGTGGGAAGCAGCCGAACCTGTCCTTCTTCGCGTTCACCGCCACTCCCAAGGCGAAGACGATCGACCTGTTCGGCACCCCTTACCCCAACGCCGGCTCGGGGGAGCAGGAGAAGGGACCGTTCCACGTCTACTCGATGCGGCAGGCCATCGAAGAGGGCTTCATCCTCGACGTGCTCGGCAACTACATCACCTATGCCACCTACTTCAAGCTCCAGGAGGCCGCCGCCGACGAGGCCGAGCAGCAGGTGGATCCGCGAAAGGCCCGTTCCAAGCTGGTGCGGGCCGCGCTGATGTCGGAAGCGTCGATGGCTTCCCGCGCGAAGATCATCGTTGACCACTTCCGCTCACACTCCAGCCCGCGCCTCGGTGGCCGGGCCAAAGCGATGGTGGTCACCTCCAGCCGTGAGCACGCCGTGCGGCTCTACCAGGCCATGCGTACCTACATCGACCAGCGCGGCTTCACCGACTGCGGCACCCTCGTAGCGTTCTCCGGGGCACTCACCCTCGACGGGATCGAGTACACCGAACCCAAGCTCAACGGCTTCCCCGAACGTGAACTGCCCACCCGCTTCGGCTACACCCGCGCTGACGACCCGAACCCGCCCTCCGTCCCCAAGCCCGAACACCGGATCCTCGTCGTCGCCGAGAAGTACCAGACCGGCTTCGACCAGCCGCTGCTGACCACCATGTACGTGGACAAGATCCTGGTGAAGCTGGCCGCAGTACAGACGCTGTCCCGACTCAACCGCACCCACCCCCTCAAGACCACCGAGGACCTGTTCATCCTCGACTTCGCCAACCGCCCCGAGGACATCAAACAGGCGTTCCAGCAGTACTACGAGGCCTCGATCAGCGAGCCCACCGACCCCAACCTGCTGTTCGACCGCGAACGCGAGGTCATGGCCTACCAGCTCCTGGTGCAAGCCGAGATGGACGCGTTCGTCACGGCGTACTTCGCCGCCTTCCAAGGCGGAACGGCGACCGACACGGCCATCATGAAGGCCCACGCCCGGCTCTACGGCTACCTCCAGCCGGCCCTGGACCGCTTCAACGCCCTCAACGCCACCGAACCCGACACCGCGGCCGAATTCCGCCGCGCACTGGAGTCCTACACCAAGGCGTACGGCTGGCTCTCCCACGTCATCGGCTTCGAGAACCTGGAGCTGGAAAGGCTCTACCAGTACGGACGCTTCCTGCTGCGCCGCCTGCCCGCACCCGTGCGCAGCGCCGGCGCGGACATCGGCGCCGCAGTCCCGAGCCACATGCGCATCACGCAGACCGGAACCCCCGAACTGCGCCTGGAGGCAGCCGGCGCACAGCTCCTGCCGGGCTTGGTGCCCGAAGCCGGCGGAGCAGTGGCCGCGGCGGAGGAGATGTCGCTGGCCGAGGTAATCCAGTCCGTCAACGAGGAATACGGAACCGGGCTGTCCACCACCGACCAGATCCTTCTCGGCCAGCTGGTGGTCGCCGTCAGCGAAGACCCCGAACTGCGGGCCATCGCGCTGCACCAGGACCAAGACGTCTTCGGCGGGGAACTCGAGAAGGACCTCGACCGGATCGTCATCGACCAAGCGGCCTCCAACGACGCGCTCATGGTCCGCTACTTCGACGACGCCAACGTCAACCGCCTGTTCAAGCAGGTCGCGACCCAGCAGGCTTACCAGCTCATCCGTCGCCCGGTCCGGCGCGAAGCCGAGCGCCGGGCCACCGAACAGCGGGCCGCCGAACTGAAGTCCACGGGAAGCCGTCGCGCGGAGCCACCGACCGCATAACCTTTGCCCGACAGTACGTCACGTAACAGGCCCGGCGGGGTGGTTACGCTCCGCCCATGCAGAGAGGCACCGCGCATGGTGCACGGCACGCTGCCCTCCGAGCCCGGAGAACCGGCCCGCGTCATCGCGGGCCGGTACCGGCTGCATACTCCCATCGGTGCGGGCGGCATGGGCGAGGTCTGGCAGGCATACGACGAACGCCTGGACCGCCGGGTAGCCGTGAAGATGATGCTGGCCGAAAGCCCGGTTCCGCCCGGATTTCAGGGCGCGGCCTTCGAGGAAACCCTGCAGACCCGCCGAGCCCGCTTCCTGCGTGAGGTCCAGATCACCGCCGGCATCGAACACCTCGGTGTTCCCGCTGTCTACGACACAGGCACTGATGAGGCTAGCGGACGCCTGTTCGTGGTCATGCAGCTTCTGCAGGGGCGAGAGCTGCAGACCTTCATCGACGAAACCGACTACGAATGCGAGACGGTCCCCGTCTCCTGGGCTGCGGCCGTCGGTGCCCAGATCGCCTCCGTCCTCGACACCGTGCACCACCACGACGTCGTCCACCGCGACATTAAGCCCTCCAACCTGATGATCACTCCTGGAGGGGTGGTCAAGGTCCTCGACTTCGGCGTCGCGGCCCTGCGGGGAGTCGGCACCCTGCCCCGGCTCACCCAGGTCGGCATGACCGTGGGAACCCCGCCCTACATGTCACCTGAGCAGAGCCTGGCCAACGCCGTAGGCCCAGCCGCCGATGTCTACGCGCTCGCCTGCGTACTCCACGAACTCCTCACCGGGAAGCCGCCCTTCACCCCCGACGACAGCCGCTCCCACATGTGGCACCACGTCCACACCCCGCCACCTCCCATCCGATCCCTGCGTCCGGATGTACCGGCCGACATCGAGAAGCTGCTCTTGGCGATGCTCACCAAGGAATCCGAGCAGCGCATGGGCGCGATGGAGGTTTATGACGCTCTCCTGCCTCTCGTTCATGTCAACGCCGAAACCCTCGCTGCGACGGGCGACGGTGTCCTCGACCCCCGACTGCCGTTCCTGCGCCCCTTCGGTGGTCGGGCGCGCAGTGTCGGCGTCGCCGCCTCCTACACGCCCACCGTGGTGGTTCCCTCGCCACTCGTAGTCCCTGCCGGAGCGGCGCAGGCAGGTACCGCAGCCTTGACCGAGAAGGAGGCGGACGCGATCTCGGACCGTGCAGCTCGGCTAGCTCAGGAGGGCCAGTTCACCCAGGCTGGCGACGCTCTGGATGAGGCCATCGCGAGGGCCACGGATCCAGAACTCAGGGAAGGCATGCAGTTCAGCCTCGCCCAAGTGAAGTTCCTGGCCGGAAGTCACCGCGAGGCCCTCGCCCTGTTCGAGCCCCTCGCCCACGAATACACCAACCGCTATGGCAGCGACGACGAGCAAGCACAGCTGTGCTGGTACTACGCGGCCCAGTGCCGGATGGAACTTGGTGAAGCGAGCGCCGCCATCCGGGCCTTCGAATACGTCGCGGAGACCACGCCCGCTTCCGACGACGAGGACGCCGTCAACCGCCACCTGGATACCCTTGCCCGGCTGATGAGCCTGTACGCCGCGACGGAGCGGCTCCCTAGGGCGCTAGCCATCGGCGAGCAGCTCCGGTCGGAGACCTCCAGTCTCCGGGGAGAGGACTGGCCCGGACTCGCACAGATCGACGCATATATCCGTCGCCTGCATCAAGACCTAGGCTGACCGCCTGGAAGGCGGACCTTGAGCCATGTCGCGGCATAGTCGGCAGGTCGGTGCTGAAGCTCGCGGCCCGGCCCTCGACCTTCTGGCGCAGTCATGCTCGGGTGGCTTCGGCGGCGAGGTAGCTGCCGCAGCCGAGGACTGCAGGAACCCGTGCTCTACAAAGCGTGCCGGACACCGCACCGTTAATCGAGCGCACCCCCGCTCAAGGACCACGGCGGCATGAGGATCACGGTTTTGACCGTACCGTAGTAGTCCCAATTCGCTCTGTGAGGAGACTTCGTGGGCTCGATGACGGACCTTCGGCAGCACCCGCATGACGACGTACTCGATCTGGTGGAGCGGACCCTCGAGCTCAGTCTGGAACGGTCGTCGGGTGTCTATGGCAACCATGGCGGGACAGCCGGCTTTCGTACCGATCAGGGCACGTGGCTTCGGCTGCAGTGGCGGTCGGCGGACGAGATTCATGGGCAGTCCTGGACAGGTACCGAATGCGCGTCGGTGCTGACGAGTGTGGCCAAGCCGGAGTTGATGCGGGCGTTTCGCTGGCAGGACCGCGAGCGCGGCGTGGTCTGGCGGGCGGAGGAGATGACACTCATCACTGCCCCGATCATCAGCGCCTCCGGCAGCATCACCGACGACCCAGGGCTCGCGGACGCCTGGTGGAAGGACTTGGCTAGCTCGCTTGGCGCGCTCGCCGGACACCGCACGGAGCGCGTCTGCATGTCGCAGGACCACCTAAGCCGGCGTATCGCTGAGGTGTTCGGGGAGACGGTGAACACCGCTATCGGTGAGTGGACCACCGCCCATGGGGATCTTCATTGGGGCAACGTCACCGCCCCGGAGCTGTGCCTGTTGGACTGGGAGGACTGGGGTCGGGGGCCGCGCGGGTTGGACGCGGCGACGCTCTGGGGATTCTCTCTGGGAGTGCCCGAGGTTGCCGGCCGCGTCCAACGGGAGTTCGCGGAGGACCTTCAGTCCCGTTCTGGGAAAGTGGCGCAGCTTCTGTTCTGCGCGAACGTCCTCCGGGCACACGCGCGGAGCGGCAAGACGATGCCGTTCACGGAGCCCGCTCAGGAGGCGTCGGGCCGATTGGTCGCTGAGCTGTCCTCATGAACGTGCTGCAGCCTGTTCGTTCAACAGCGCCCGGTACCGGCTGACCACTGCGAGGTCGACGCCCAGTGTTGTGGCCTCGACGAGGGCTCGCAGGTGGGAAGGAGAGCTGGTGCCCACGGCGATCCTGGCTACCTTGGGGATCTCGTAGGACACGCGGAAAGCCGCCTGCACGGTGGTGCACTCGTCGCCTTCGCTGAGGAACGTCCGGGTGTCGAAGGCCCTCCAGACCTCCAAGGTGGTGTCGCCGCCGAACGGTGCCATGCCCCAGCGGTCGCTGGGGGCGATGGCCAGAACGGCCGACAGTGTTTCGACGGCCGCGAGGGTGTCGGCATCTACCAGCAGGCCGGCACGAGTCATCAGGACTTTGGGGGTCGGCGCGGTGGGGTTGATGAGCGGCAGGAGTGGGTGGGGGTTCCAGATGGAGAACCCCCACTGCTTGCAGAGGCCCGCTTTCGTGGCGTCCTCCAGAGCTTCGCACGCTGCGGCCAGGAGCTCCCGACCTTCGTCGTGGGAGAGGCGGGCGAGGGTGTGTTCCGGGTTGTGGAGGAGTACGACGTCTGGGGCCCGCCCGAGGTCGGTGACAGAGCGCTCCACCGACTCGTGCAGCGCGGCCGGGTTCAGCGAGTGGCCGGAACGGTGGAACCCGACCTTGGTCGAGATCGTGAACTCCGGTAGCAGGTCGGCGGCCAGGCGCGCGAGAGTACGGTGCGAGGTGAAGTCGCGGTAATTGGCTGCGGTGTCGATAGCTCGGACACCGAGGCTCAGCGCCTCTTCGAGGAGCTGTCGGTCGTGACCAGACCGGTAAAGGCCGAGGACAACTCCGGGGTCAGCTCGGTGCACAGTTCCTCCTCGACGAGAATTTCGGCCAGGCGTTCGGTGTCGACACCGGTGTTGGCGGCGGCCTGCGCGAGGTTCACCGGGCGACCGCTCAACATGAGGTGCAGCGCGGGCAGCGCCTTTGCGGCAAGCGTGATTTTCTTGCCGGCGGCGACGACTTCCACGGTGTCGCCGGTCGGCTTGACGATCGGCGGGAAGTCGGTGATGCACACGATCGCTTCGGGCTTGCCGAAGACGCCGACGGCGGGGACGTGGCGGGCGCTGGGGCGCTCGCGCTCGCGGAATGCCAGGAAGTCCTCGGGGGTCAGCGTGGCAGCCTTCTCGGCCACGACCTGCGCGAGGCGGCTCTGCTGCGCCGTCCACTGCTCGGGGCTGGACCACCGGTCGAGGTCAAAGCGGAACTCTTCGAGGGTGCGGGACTGGTCGGCCAGCCACGTCAGCCAGTTGACGCCGGTGCGCTTCACGATGCCGAACGTCACATGGAGGCTGTAGCCCTCGCCGTAGTCGTTCCGAGTGGCCTGGTGCCAGTATCCGCGGGGGATGTGCATGACGTCGCCGGGCATCATTGTGCCCGCCCACACGCTCTGCTCGCTGGGCTCGGAGTTCGGGGCCGCGTCCCGATACATAGGTGCTGTCCTGGAAGCCCCGCGAACCTCCCAGGACTTCTCACCTGCGAGCTGGACGATGATCACGTCATGGTCGTCCCAATGCAGGTTGAATCCGGACGCATCCTGCGTCGTCAGGTAAGCGTTGACCTGGACGAGTTCGTGGCACCACCACTGAAGGGCGCGGCAGGTCGCTTCCATCGCCGGGTCGAAGAAGTCCACTTCGTCCAGGACGAGGGTCGCACCGGAGCGGAGGAGCTCACCCACGCGCCGCATGTCGGCGATCGGGATAGCCTGCCCGCGCCGGGTCACCGAGGGCTGGATGTATCGGCTGGGGTGGAGCTCTGAACCGCCCTGGAACATGCGGAACTGTGGGGCGCTGAGGCTGCGGCGCATTACCAGGTCGAGCAGCTTCTTCGGATTCAGAAGCTGGTCCAGCATGTCCAGGTCGGCGATGTTCCCCCTGGCGAACCGGCTTCCGAGGACGGCGGGGCCGTCCCAGCCGAGGGCCTTCTCTATCGCGTTCACGAACCGGTGATCCATGCGTACCTTCCGTTGACTGAATTGAGGGCTGAGGAGTGGGGCCCCGCAACGGCGCGCGGGGCCCCGTGGTGCACGTGCCGGCTACTCCTGCGGCAGGTTCAGCCCGTCGCGGTTGTCGCCGTCGTCGCCCGCCGACGTGCCGGTGGGGTCGGACTCGGCGGCCTCGGCCGAGAACCGGTCCTGCACGGTGATGAGGCTCTCGACGCCGATCAGCAGGTCGTCGTTGGTGCTCACGTGGATCACTCCTTGTCGTGGAACGGCACCGGGCGGCTGTTGCCGGCCGGGTGGTTCGAAGAAGCGCTTCTCCCGCGCGCTCTGGTCCGTGAACTCGTCCGCTGGGGAGGTCGTTCAGGTCCGGAGAGCGCAGGCGCATCAGCTTGCAGCCGCAGGGCCGATCCGAATAGAGGGCCTTTCCGGCTTCGAACTTCCTCCTTCCGCTTGGCTGCGTGGAACCCTCCAGGGTCCGACCCGTCGGTGAGACGGACCCGGGAGGAAGACTCTGAGGCGGTCCAGGCGTGGTCTCCACCGTGATGGTGGGGCCGAGGAGGCTGGAGGCCCTGCGGAAGGAGACGTCTCGCCAGCGTGCCTGCGGTCTGCTCCTGGCGGCTCACGGCGCCCGTCGGGGTGGTGTGACGTCCTACGTGGCCGGGCGGGTCGGACGTTGCTCGTCCACGCGGGCCGAACTAGTCGTCCCTGCGGTCGTTGGCTGGGCTCATCCGGAGGTGACGGATGGCTGGGTCACTTCGAAGGGCCGTCGAATGGTTCGCTCAAGGGGGTCGGGTCCAGGCGCGCTCCGGTCGACCGGGGCCTCTTCGAGCACCCTGGCAGCCTCTGCGAGGGCTTCCTCCAACTGGGCCCGGCCGACGGCTGAGAGATGGCCGGCGCCCAGTGCGCATGCCCTAACCACCGCGCGGAGGGAGCTGGCCTCGGCCCGGGTCAGCAGGTCGTTGTAGGCGGAGTGGGCGAGGAGGTCGCGGGCCGCGTATCCGTCGTCCGATTCGCTCGAATGGATGATCAGGGACTGTGCGAGGCTCCGGGCGGCCTCGCTGGTGGTCCCGCCCGCCGCGTCGATGGCGGTCAGTATCAGCCGGGTGGTGAACACCGCGAGGCCGGGGCCGGTCTCCAGACCTTGGCAGTGGTCGAGTGCGGCGGCGGCTTCCTGTCGGCCGCCGGGTGTGCACAGGGCGGTGAGGACGGAGGTGACCGCGTTCTCCCAGGGGTCGCCCGGCTCGGTGTCCGCGAGGAGGGCGAGAGCGCCGTCAAGGTCGCCGGTGGTGGCGCGGGCGAGAACGGCGACCTGGCGGCCGTCGAGGATCCGGTTGCCCACACCGCGGTAGTTGTTGAGGTGTCGGAGGGCTTCCTCCCAGCGGCCGGAGCAGGTGAGGGCCCGGGTGCCGTCGGCGAGCATGACCCGCCACAGCCATGCGCGCACCTCGGCACGTTGGGCGTCGGTCTCGGTGAGGCGGGCAGGCACGGTGACGCCGTCGAGGACAGTGCTGGTGCCGGTGGCGATGGCGTCATACAGGGAGAGGAGCAGCTGGTGACCCTCGCTTCCGCGTCCGGCCCTGATGTGCAGGCGGGCGAGGTTGACGATCGGTTCCAGGCCGCGGATCGCGCTCATCGCTGGCAGTGGGCCGAGCCGCAGGTACAGATCGGCGTGCCGGTGGCACAGTTCGCGGGCGAGGCCGGGTAGCGCGAGGTCGGAGGCAAGCAGGGCGGCCTGGTTGAAGACGGTGGATGCCAGGCCCGGGTCGTCCTGCCGAGGCGGGCCTCAAGGGGCAGGCACGCGGGCCGGATCCGGGCGACCAGCGGGAACCGCTGGGCTATCGGCCCGGTCGGGTGCACGAGGTCACTCCCAGCTGACGGTGATGGGGTGGTGGGGGCGTTCCAGGACGAAGCGGCCGGCGGCCGGGTCGGCGGCGGTCGGGGTGTCGGGGAGTTCGAAGCGGACGGAGCGGTCGCGGAAGCCGGTGTCCCAGGTGCGGATCTCCTGCGAGACCAGGTCGGCGAGTGCCGCGCCGTTGGGGCCGTGGCCGATGACGCCGGTCTCGTACGCCTTGCAGCCGTCCTCGCCGGGCTCGGCGGGGCGGATGGTGAGGTAGGCGAGGGATGCGCCGTCCACGGCCGCCATGGAGCCCCACCCGAACATGCGGGAGACCCCGCGCTCCTGGGCACCGTCGCCGACGCTCATGCGCATCAGGGAGTTGGGCAGCGAGCAGGCCAGCCACAGGTCCATGTACTCGTAGGTCGTTCCGGCGGGGATGTTCACGCCGGTCCATCGCTCGTGGCGTTCGGAGTCGAGGACACCGAGCAGGCCGGCGCCGTCGACCGCGTCGACCTGGTCCTTGTGGACCTGCAGCGTCACGTCGTCCTGCTCGGTGAGGGCGAGGGTGCGGCGCGCGTCGTCCATGCTGCCGCGCAGCGGCATGAACACCGCGAGCTGGCTGTCGACCGATACCCACCCGCTCTCGCCACGCTCCAAGGCGATGGAGCGGCTGGCGGTGCCGCGCAGCCGCAGTGGCACCACGATCCGACCGGTCGGCTTGACCTGCTGGAGCCAGGCGGTCGGCATCTCGGCGGTGCTGACGGTGGCCATGACCTTGTCGTAGGGGGCGCCGGCCTCATGGCCGAGGGCGCCGTCGCCGAGGACGACCTCGACGTTGGTGATGCCCGCGTCCACGAGGTGCTTGCGGGCGCCGTCGACGAGGTCGTCGTCCACGTCCACCGTTACGACCCGGCCGTCGGGGCCGACCATGGTGCCCAGGTAGGCGGCGTTGACGCCGGTGCCCGCGCCGGACTCGAAGACGCGCTCACCGGGCTTGGCGGCGAGCTGCTCGAGCATCAGGGCAACGATCCACGGCTGGGAGGCGGCGGAGATCTGGGTGCCGGAGCCGTCGGTCTTGGTGTAGGTGGGGTTGTCGGCGTAGGCAGTCTCCAGCGGGAAGCCGGGCAGGAAGTGCTCGCGGGGCACGGTGCGGAAGGCGTTCTCGACGGCGTCGGTGGTGATCACCTTCTGATCGCGCAGGCGGGTGGTCAGCGCGGTGCGGAGCTGCTCGGAGGACTGGGACTGGTCATCGCTGAGAGTAGTCACTTGGGCGACCCTAATGGTTGAGCGGATGGTGGGCTGCGAGGACACGAGGTCCCCGCCGGAGTGGAAGACGGCTTCCAACGCCAGTGCGGCCATGGAGGATTGGTCCGCGGTGGAGATCCCGGCGCGGTTGGCGTGGAAGAGCAGGTGGTGGGCCAGAATGGCCCGCAGTCCCCGGGTGGGGCTGTCGTGGCGGGCGAGCTGCGCCAGGGACTGGCCGGCGCTCTCGAAGGCGCTGACCCACTCGTCCTGTCCTTGGAGCGGACCGGCTGAGCTGGTCAGTCGCCGCGTGTCGACGGTCATCAGCCGCAGCATCGCCCGGGTCCAAACGGCCTCCCGTTCGGGGTCGGCGGCGGCGGGTTCGGGGCGGAGTTTGGCGAACAGGTCCCATACGGCGCCTTGCTCGTACCAGTCGAGGCCGGCGGCGCGAAGCATCACGCCGGTGAGCAGAACGGTGGTCTCGCGTCGGCCGAGAGTCGGTGCGCCGGCGGGGGCGGCGCGGGCGAGGAGGTAGCGGCTGTCGTGGTGGAACAGCTCGTGGGCGACCTCCATGCCGCGCTCGCCGCCGAACGCGGCGGTCTCCGGTTCGTAGATGCCGTTTGTCCACCCAGTGATCAGGCCTTCGGCGGTGAGGCTGTCAAGGAGTCCGGTGATGGAGGGCACCGGAACTTCGGCGCGATACCGCAGCTTGAACGGGTTCTTGCGCATGTACCACCAGCCGTCCAGCGAAATGTCACTCTTTGCGGCGGTCAGCGCCGGAGCCAGGCGGTGGGCGGCGGCGTGCTCGGCGCTCTGGCCGTCACGAAACCGAATCTCGTGCTGGATCCAACGGTTCATCAAGGGGCATCCTCATATCGGGTCGGTCAGCGGTCAGGCGATGAGCAGGCAGGCGTCCCAGCCGGAGAGCGGGGCCGTGCCGGTTGCGGGCGTGATCACGGCGAGCGCGGTGCCGGCGGCGCCTTCGAGGAAGGCCGGACCGGCTGTGTCCAGCACGGAGGTCGTCTGTTGGACTGGATCAGCGCCGACCGCGATCACGGCGTCCAACAGGGTCAAGGCGACGGTTCGAAGCTGCGAGGCCGTCGATGGCATGGCGTCAGCTGCCGCGCGGTGGGCGATGTGCGCGAGGCCGGCGTATCCGTGGCACAGCGAGATGTCCGTCGTCGCCGCGAGCGCCGCCGGGTCCGAAAGAGCCTTGATGAGGGCGGCTTCCGTGTCGCGCTGGCGGTCAGGGTCGCCGACCGCGTGGGCTGCGAGCTGTTGGGCGCGGGCGAGTCCAGCGCTGCCGTAGCACCAGCTCGGCCGTTGCGCGTTCGGCACCGCGGCTCGGCCGGAGTCGAGCTCGTCGCGGATGACCCAGTACGGCCACCTCGCGCCCGCCCGCCACCGGTCCAGCCAGCACAGGACACGGTCGATCGCCTCCAGTTGCCCGTCGACCTTCACCCCGTGCATCAGAGCGAGGGCGAGCAGGGCGAGTGGGCCGCCGATCCCGTGCGCTACCCCATTGTTGGCGTGACCACCGGCGAACCGGTCATCCGCGCGGCCGGATGGCCCGCTCGCTGCCCACCAGCCGGGCAGCAGGGCGCCGTCACGCTCGAGCGGCTCGGTCAGGCGGACCAGATAGGTGAGGACTTTGCGAAGCTCGGGGCTGTCAGGATCGCGGCGCAGCAGGTGGGCACCGAGGCCGGCCAAGCCCCGGATGGCGTCGAACTCGGCCAGCGCACTGCGGTCGCCGCGATCGATGCGCGCGTGGGCGGCCGCGACGCGACGCGTCGCGTCGGCCGCGACGATCTGATCGAGGCCGGCCAGGGCGCGCGTGTAGGTGCCGGGGCGGGCACGGGCAGCACTGGTGAGGGCGTGGGCGACGGCCGGTGCACCGTAGTGCAGATAGCTGTCCGGGCCGCCGGTGATCGGCGCGCTCGTGGTGAACCGCAGCCAGTCGTGAGCGCGTTGCCAGGTACCGAGGCCGGCGGCGGCCCGCTCGATGTGGAGCAGCGCGATGCCCGGAGCGCCGTGGGCCAACGACTGGCGCCACCGCGGGCGGGTCGTCCAGAGGGCAGGCAGGTTGCCGGGGTCGGCGAGGCGGTCGGCGATCACACCGGCCATCTCCAACGCGCGGTGCGTCATCGTGCACCGTCCTTGGCGAGCCGGGCGAGGGCGACGGCCCTGGCCAGGTAGAGGACGTGGGCCTCATCGTCGAAGTCGATCCGGTGTGCGCGGACATAGGAGACGTGCAGCAGGGAGCCGAGCACGTCGTCCACGTCCACACTCCGGGTGTGGGGCCCGGGGAAGTGGCGGCGGTAGGCGGCCAGTGCCCGGTCCCGTTCGCCCCAGGCGTCGACGATGGCCGCGCCGGTGGGCTCGGCACGTAGGGACGCCCAGTTGTCGGCCGGGTCGGCGAGGCGCACGGCCTGGGCAAAGAGGGGACGTGGGATCGGTGCCGGAGCCTTGGCGGGGACATTGGCGACGAGCCAGCGCAGGCCAGAGTGCATCCCGCCGCTGAACGCGCAGGTGATGGCCACCGCGTGCGCGGCCAGCAGCGCGGTTCGCTCGGGCCGGCGGGGCTGGGACAGGTGGGCGAGCAGGGCACGGGAGTCGGCGCGGAACACCTCTTCGGCCGCGTCCCAGGCGGGTCCGTCGCCCCAGCGGCCAGTCTCAGGGAACGAGGCGGGATAGCGGACTTCGGCCAGCAGGCCGGCCTGGCGCAGCTCGGCAGCCCACGTGCTAACCATCTGGGCGGCGTCACCGAAGTCGGCCGGATCGTCCAGCGCGATCCGCAGGCGAAGGTGCTGGTGCGGGTCGCGGAAGCGCACGAACCACCACGGCGGCGAGTCGAGGCGCTGAAGTAGGTCGGGCAAGTGGCCTGTGAGGATGGTGTCCTGGCGATCGAGGTTGCCGTAGAGGCTGGCGAGCAGCACCCGGGAGGCGCCCGGGTTGTCGCCGTGACCCCGCGCGAGGACGCGGGCCCGGGTCGGTTTGGGTAGGCGCGGCCACATGGCTGGGCGGGTCGCGGTCAGCGGCACGACGATCTCATGGGCGCGGCCCCCAGCCCAGCCGGTATCACCAGGCCGCGGCGCCTCGGTCAGCACGGCCAGCGGTTTCCGCGCGAGGTGGGTACGCAGTAGGGCCCGGTGGCCCGGGTGGTTGAGGTAGAGCGGCAGGTGCTGGTCGCCCTCGACCAGGTGGACGCGGTGTGGAACGCAGCGGCGGGCAAGCCAGTAGGTCAGGGCCTGTAGCCAGGTGTCCCAAGGGGCGTCAGGGGTGGGCAGCTCACGGGCGGTCAGTCGCCAGGTTGCGGGGGAGAGGATGACGCGCCCGTGCCGAAGGCGCGGCAGGAACGGCAGGGTGCGGGCGGCGCCCCAGGAGAAGGCGGTCACCTGGGCGCACTGGGCACGGGAGAGTTCGGTCAACAGCCGGGCCAGTGGTGGCGTGTGGGTGCGAAGGTTGAGCGCGTTCGTGCCGGCAGCCTCGATCCGTACGCCCAGGTCGGGGACGGCCAGGTACATGCGGCGTCCGTCGCAGCCCACCGCCAGGTCGCGGGGGGAAAGGACCCCGGGAGCAGGGAACCGGTGTTCAGCGAGGCTGACGAGAAGCTGGCCGGTCGGCACGGTGCGGGTGACATGGGCGGTCGCCGGATCCAGCGGGGGGTAGGACAGTTGGGCGGTGACGGTTTCGGTGTCCATGGTCGGCAGGCTGGCGAGAGCGGATGTCAGCGCCGTACGGTGCTCGGGCTCCAGCAGCGGCAGGAACCGGCCGACGGAGACGCCGGCGGCGCGGGAGACGGATAGGACCTCCAGTCGGAACTCACCGCGCTGAAGCGCCTGCTGACTGCCGGCGAGAAGCCGGGCCCCGATCTCCAAGTGTGCAGGCAGGCGCGGCTCGGCGGGCCCCAGCGAAAGGGATGCGAGCAGGGCTTCGTCGAGTTCGACCTCGCGGTTGTCCTCGAGGGCGGCTCGTTGGGCGAGCTCAGAGAGAACTGTGTCGCGTTCGGAGAAGCGGGGCTGCTCAGCGGCCTGGGTGGTGCCTGGATAGCCGTCGGGCCAGCCGATTCCGCTGTCGGCCACCATGTCGAGCAGCGGCACCAGGGATCCCCGGCCGTAACGCTCGTAGAACCGTTGGTGGTACTCCCGCCATGCGGCCACTCCGTACGGGAAGGCGCTCAGGCGCGCGAGGAGGTCGGCGGCGTGCGCCGCCTCCCGGGCGACCGCCTCGGGAAGGACCAGGTCGGCGTCCAACCGCAGGTCGACGGCCAGCAGATGCCGTTTGGTCGCGGCCAGCTGACTCATCGTGTGCGCGGTACGGCGTCGCCGCTCTGTGCCGGGGGCCTGGTTGTGGGCGGCGAGTTCGGAGTGGACGGTGCGGAGGCCGGTGACAAGAGCCGCGACCTGGTGGAGGGAGTCGGCATCGGCCGCTTCCAAGGCGGCCAGTAGGTGCCCCAGAGCGTCCGGCTCGGTGGCCGGAGCGTGCAGGCTTGTGATCAGGACTCGGCTGGCCACCAGCTCTGTGAGCGCAGCCGTGATCCGGGCGGGCGCCGTGTCGGGGAACTCCACACGAAGCTTCGCCGCCAGATCCTCGACGCGCACAGGGGTTTGCGCGGCCCGAACGACGAAGCGCACCGCGTCGGTGTGGCGTACGGACACCTCGGCGGCTCCCGTAGTGCCGTCAGGCCGCGGTACAGGCTGATGCGGGACCACCAGGCGATCACCGCGCACCGCCGCGTTGGAGTTGGCCACTACGTCGAGCCGGGTCAGCAACTGCGGGCAGTCCTCCAGCTGGGTGATCACTAGAGCGAGCCACTCGGCCCCGGCGCGGGCGAGGGCTTGGTGCTGCTCTCCCCAGCGAAGCTGGGAGTTGGGGGCGAACGTAGCGGCCTGCACGCCTGCGAACAGGGCGAACGGTGTCGGCCGGGCGGTGGCGCGCAGCAGGTAGCGGGCGGTGGACAGCACAGCTCGCCGTGTGTCCCGCGCGTCCGGGGCGGCAGCGGAGCACAGCGCCTCGACCCGCCGGGCGAGAGCCGCGCTGGCCTGCCCGAGCGCCTCGGCGAGCTGCTCGTCGGACCAGACAGTGCGCAGCCATCGCGTCCACATTGGCAAGTGATCTGGCCCGGTGGCGGTCAGCTCAGGCCAGGCCGGCACCGCCAGGTCTGGGCGGGCGACGGCGCGCACCAGTGCCGTTCCAGTTGCCTGGTAGCTGGCGGGAGAGCGCACGAGTACCTCCGGTTCGGACGAATGGAACAGGGCCGGCCGAGCGTCGCCGGGTAGTGCCCGGCGACGCTGACCGTTGCGGTGCTACCTGGCGGGTCAGTGGACGCCGGTGGTGCAGGCGCCGCACGTGCTGCCGCAGCCGTCATCCGTGAGTACCTGCAGGCTGGCCACGTCGCTCTGCTCGATCGCCGTGACGTCGAGGTCGAACTCGTCCGCGGCCGGAGCCGTCTGGATCTGCTGAGCCATTGCTGTTCCTCCTGTGCTGTTTCCCTTTGAGGGGCCTGGCGCCGGGGCACTGAGTGCGCCCCGCATCACCAGGAGACGGTGGGGCGGGTGTGCCGCTTGTCGCGGCCAGCTGCCGTTAGTCCAGGGGTGTGTGACGGCGGTAGATCTTCAAGTCGCCGACGAGGTAGCTTCGATGACCTCGCGCGGACTACGGCGGGACGAACGGATCAGCGCCGACGCTGTACGTCACGCCGTCCTGGCGCAGTTCCATGGCGAAGCCAGATCCGTGCGAGAGAAGGGCGAGAGCCTCGGTGTACCGCTGCTGGTCGCTCAGCCACGCGCGCACGATCCGGACGGCGGGGGGATCCAGCTGGACGGCGATCTCGTCAAGTCGTCTGCGGATCCAAGAGATTGCGTCGTCCGCCGATTCGACAAGGGCAGCGCCTAACGGGAAGCTCCGCACGCTCACCGCCACGCTGCTGCACCAGAAGCTTGCACCCTGCACGGCGGTGGCTCGTGAATCCATCGCGCTGATCAGCACGAGATCACCTCGATCCCGGGACCGATCTGCGCGGAGTGTTGGACTCCTGGCAGCGACTCGGCTGCGATCAGTGCCCAGATTCGCTTTCCTCCGCCGGGGCCGACAACAGCCTTCCACTGAACGCTGAGCGCATGAACCAGGATGAGGCCCCGTCCGTGATCGTCGTCCTCGTCAGCCTCGACGCGAGTAGGCAGCTGCGGACTCGGATCACCGACCGCGACCTCCAACCCGTCCGCTCGGGCGGCCAGGAAGACATCGAACTGGCCGTCAGCTCTGTTGCACCCATGGATAACCGCGTTGCTGGCCAGCTCCGCCACAACCAGTTCGGCATCGTCCACGACGACGTCCGAGTAGCCCCACTTGCGCACCTCGCAACGGACTCGAGCGCGCACATCGGGGACGGTGTCCGGTACGGCGCGGAAGCTCTCGTGCCAGGAGAGCGCATCGGCGGTCTTGGCTGGCTTGCTGGTCATCGTGCGCACCGTGCCCTCCTGTGAGAGTCAATGGCGTTTCGGACAGTGGACTGTCCGACGGACCGAATGCCTGGTTGTGAGCAGGCCGATCGGGACTCCGAAGGCATGAGGGAGCCGCCTGTGATCGCCTGGCGATGCATCAACTTCACTGCGCTAAACGCCCTGAGAGAAGATGAAGCGACGGTCAGGGTGGTCTGCGAGAAGGTAAGAATGGTCAGCTTTTCCGGATCCAGCGGGATCCGGTGCTTTGCCCGTGCCACGCTGAAGCGCAAGGACGGGGCCGAGTAGCGGTCCAGGCGAGGGAAGGCGGGTGGCAGACCGCAATGGTGGAGGCATCGTTGCTTGGCAGGTGCCTGGAGCAGCTGGACTGGTCGCCGGAACGCCTCGCCCGGGAGATCAACCGATTGTGCGGACCCGGCACCATCAGCAGCAAAGCGCCGTACGGGTGGCTGCGAGGATCCTGCCCGAGAGGACGGCTGCCCCAGGTGGTCGCCGAGATCCTGTCCAGCCGGCTCAGCGAACCAGTGGGTGCGGAGGCCCTGTGGCCCGCCAAGTTCACGGCCACCGGGGTCCTGCTGTCCGCCGACGACGGCCTGGATCTGCCGTGGACTCAGACCGGTACGCGGCACTGCTCGACTCTGCTGACCGATGGTGGAGCAGCCAAGCAAAGCGCACCTGCGCTGCTGCCAGTGGCCGGGCGCTCGTTGATCGGGCCTGCGGTCGACTGGCTGACGGCCCCCGACGAGGAGCTGCAAGCGCGTTCGATCGGCCTGGAAGTCGGCCCCGCTGCCGTGGACGTCCTGATCGACCGCATTGCCCAACTTCGCCGACTCGATGACATCCAAGGCGGCCCGCTCGTCCTCGACTGGGTCGCCCAGGACCTCCACTGGGCCGCAACCTTGGTTCGTAGCGGCGCCTACGACAACCAAACCGGTGTGCGCCTCCACGAAGCGTTCGCCGAACTCGCTCAGCTCGCAGGTTGGGTGGCCACCGACCTCGACCGCGTCGCTCTCGCTCAGCGCTATTTCCTCACCGGGCTGCGAGCCGCGCACACTGCCGGCGACCGCATGCTCGGCGCGAACATCGTCTCCTGTCTGAGCTACCAGGCCGCGTGGCACGGTGCCGACGATGACGCACTGCGGCTGGTCAAGGTGGCTCGAAAGGGAGCCGCCGGCCACGAGAGCGGAGCTGTCCAAGCACTGCTTGCCACCCGTTAGGCCAGGGCGCACGCGAAGCTCGGTGACGTAGCGGGGTGCGAGCGTGCACTGGAGGAGGCTGCCGCCTTCGGATCGGCCATCGATGGAGCAACAGACCCGCGTTGGTCGTACTGGGTTACGCCGGCGGTGCTCGCCGCTGATGCGGGGCGAGCCTGGCTCGAACTCGGCAGACCAACCCGGGCAGAAGAGAACCTTGTGCGCGGACTTGAGTTGTTCGGCCAGGACCAGCCCCGCAACCGCTTGTTGCACAGCGCTTCGCTCGCCGAAGCCCGGCTCGCCCGCGAGGACGTCGAGGGGGCCGCCGCGGCGGCGCACAGCGCGATGGATCTGAGCGCGCACCTTGACTCGGAACGAGCCCGTGCCCGGCTTCGCGTTCTGCACACGGGCTTCGGCGCGAGGGACACCTCGGTGGCTCGCGAGGTCTGCGGCAGGGTGGAGGACATCCTGTCCGCGTAGGCTCGGCTCGATCCGTACTAAGGAGATCACGTGCACGTCCGCTCCCAGGTCCCCCTGGCCCCCTTGACGACCCTCGGGGTCGGTGGGGCCGCCGAGTCCCTCATTGAGGTGACGGAGCTGGACCATGTATCCGCAGCGTTCGACCAAATCCGCCGGCGCGGGATCCGCCCACTGGTTCTGGGTAGTGGCAGCAACGTCCTGGTGGCGGACACCGGGTGCCCCGGGGTGGTTCTCCGCATGGCAACTCACGGGGTTGGCCTG
This sequence comes from Kitasatospora sp. NPDC057500, assembly GCF_042802195.1. Classification (NCBI taxonomy): domain Bacteria; kingdom Bacillati; phylum Actinomycetota; class Actinomycetes; order Kitasatosporales; family Streptomycetaceae; genus Kitasatospora; species Kitasatospora sp. NPDC057500. The sequence continues at coordinate 95,176 of NZ_JBHVER010000005.1, forward strand.
CATCGGGAGCCCGATGGCGAGAGCGTGCTCGTCACCGTCGAGGCGGGGCACCAACTCCAGGATTTGGTGGAGCTGACCATCGCAGAGGGCCTCACCGGCATGGAGACGCTCATCGGCATTCCCGGCACGGTCGGGGCCACTCCGGTGCAGAACGTCGGTGCGTACGGACAAGAAGTCGCCGATACGCTCGTCAGGGTCGAGGCATGGGACTGGGAGACCGACCGCCTGGTCCGACTCTCCGCCGCAGCCTGCGGTCTCGGGCACCGGACCAGCATCTTCAAGCGGTCCACCCGCTGGACCCTGGTGCGCGCGGTGTTCCGACTGCACCGCTCGCGGCTGAGCACCCCGATTACCTACGGCATGGTCGCCGAACGGCTGGGCATCGCGAAGGGCCAGCGCGTCCCGCTTGCTGAAGCCGCCGCCGCAGTCCTCGCGGTGCGACGGAGCAAAGGCATGGTGCTGACGCCCGGAGACCCGGATGATCGCTCGGCCGGCAGCGTCTTCCTCAGCCCGGCCATCGACGCGGATCTCGCACAGCGCCTGCGCGCCGGGCACGCCCCGGTCAACGAATTCCCGGACGGTTCCATCCGGGTAAGCGCGAGCTGGCTGATCAAGGAGGCTGGCTTCTCTCTTGGCCAGAGGGTTGCCGATGGCGTCAGGCTGTCCAGCAGGCACTACACGCTGGTCACTGAGAACGGCGCCACGGCCGCCGCGTTCGCGGCTGGTGCTGAGAGGCTGGCCCTGGAGGTTGAGAAGGTGACTGGGGTGCGACTCACGCCAGAACCCGACCTCTTCGGTGACGAACCCGTGTACACGCGACTCGTTGAAGCCATGCAGGTGCAGCGGCCGTCCAACACCGCGGCGTACGCCGCGGGCTGAGGTCCCCGTTCGTGTTCGAGTGGCGGCCGAGCAGGTCCGGTCCGCCAAGCCAATGCAGACCGAGCACGTTTCGTGGATCAGCCCGCGCGGGGGGAGGAACCGTGGGGCAGAGGCGTCGGTCACTCGACTGTCCAGGGCGATGGCCCGGGTCAACCCAAGCAGGGGTGGTGAAGATGCGGCGGCGGCCCCCACTACGGACTGCGTCGTCATCGCCTTGGCACCCCTCTTCCGCTCACGTAACAGCTGCTTGCCTACCGGTGATTGATGGCAAGTCAGAACGCTAGGAGCACGGACGGAGGGGAACCCGGAAAATTCTTCCGGGGCCAGGGCGCCGGGCCCCGCCAAGCTGGAGGTATGCGTGGGATGACCGAAATGCTGAGCGTCGGCGAGCGCGTCGCCTGGTACCGACGGCGGCGAGGCATGTCGCAGGAGGTGCTCGCCGGACTCGTCGGCCGAACCGCCGACTGGCTGAGCAAGGTGGAGAACGGCCGCATCGAACTGGACCGGCTGTCTGTGATCAAGGCTCTGGCTGACGCTCTCGATGTCCAGCTCGGTGACCTGCTCGCCGAACCATCACTCCTGGACTGGACGACCGACGTGCAGGGTGGCACGGTGCCGAAGCTGCGCGAAGCTCTCATGGACTACAGGAACATGTCTCCGTTGCTGGCGCCTGACCCGGCGGGCCCTCCACCCGACCTGGAGATCCTGCGGGCCGAGGTCGGAACGGCCTGGTCCGCTTACCAGGACGCCAGGTATGCCCGCGCCACTCGACTCATCCCCGGCATCCTGGCGGAAGCCCAACGCGCGGTCCGCACGTTCGAGGGCGACGAACAGTTACAGGCGCAGGCGCTGCTGGCGATGGCCTACCAGGGTGCAGCCATGGTGCTGACGAAGATAGGCGAGTCGGATCTGGCCTGGATCGCCGCAGATCGTGGCCTTGCCGCTGCTCAAGAGGCCGGGAACCCCATCATCGTCGGCTCGCTCTTCAGATCTGTATCCCACTGTCTACTGGCCAATGGGCGCCTCGCCGCTGCCCGGGACCTGGTCACGGACGCGGCCGGCTACATGGAAGGCCGCCGCGTGGACGCTTCACCGACGCACCTTTCGGTCTATGGCACGCTGTTTCTCGTCGGGGCCATGGCCGCAGCCCGTATCGACGACCGCGCCACAGTCCGCGAGTTCCTCGCAGAAGCTGATCAAGCGGCCCAACGTCTGGGCCATGATGCCAACCACATGTGGACGGCGTTCGGACCGACCAACGTCGCAATCCACCGCATCTCGACGGCCATGGAGCTGGGCGACGTCCAGATCGCCGCCGACCAAGGCCCTCGGGTGGATTCGTCCACCCTGCCGCTCGAACGCCGCGTCCGCCACACCCTCGAAGTCGCCCGTGCTTACAGTGCGCAGAACCGCATGGACGAAGCCCTCGCTCTCGTGCTGGATGCCGAGGAGCTGGGCCCCGAACAGGTGCGCTACCACTTCATCCCCCGGCAGCTGGTGACCATGTGGGTTCGTCAGCAGCGGGGGAAGCCGAGCCACCTTCTCGCGGGTGTGGCTCAGCGGCTCCGCATCATCGGATAGGAGGTTGCCGGACGACTACAGTCGTCGCCATGAGCGACTCCGAACTCAACGAGGCCGTAGCCCAACCCCGCACCGCCGCAGGGGTGCTGTTCTTCGACGAAACCGGGCGGGTGCTCCTGGTGAAGCCCACCTACAAGCCCGGCTGGGAGATCCCGGGCGGTTACCTGCACCCGGGTGAGACGCCGAGCCAAGGTGCGGCTCGGGAGGTCAAGGAAGAGCTCGGCATCACCCCACCCGTCGGTCGACTCCTCGTCGCGGACTGGGCACCCCACCCGACCGAGGGAGACAAGCTGCTCTTTGTCTTCGACGGCGGCATCCTCCCAGACGACGAGCGCGCCCAGATCATCCTGGACGGGGTGGAAATCGGCGAGTACGCCTTCCACAGCTCGGATCAGCTCGACAGCCTCCTTATCCCGCGCCTCGCCCGCCGCGTCCACGCTGCACTGAACGCTCGATCCCGTGTAGAGACTTCGTACTTGGAGCACGGCGCGCGTTGGGCTACCAACGACGTGTAGTGCTCTGAGTGGCGCCCTGCTGATCGTCGCGCCGACGTGCTCGCCCGAGCCGCCGGCCTCGCCTGAGTCACAGGCTTTTCAGCGCGGCGTGGCACTCCCGGCAGCGCTTGTCGTTAAGCGTGGGTGGGTACCAGGGTTCGCCTGGCCGAGCAGGGCAGTAGTGGGCGTGTTCCATCGCGTCGGTGTTGAGGCCGCAGAGAGTCTGCGGGAGGGGGTCCTCGGGCGCGTCGGGGTCGGCACCGGCGGCGTGTACCAGAACGACCCGCTCGACACCATCGGGTCCGATCTCCTGGTCCGGCTCCACCTCGAAAAGCACGATGATCGAGGCAATGTCCCGACCCGCGGCACAGCGGAACCGGGCGCATCCCGGATTCGCCCGAGCGGCAGGCTGCGTCGTGGGTGGACCTTGCCAGAGCTACGCCAGTTCAGCCGCGAGTTGGGAGTCCGATTTTGAGCAAGCAGCCCTTCCTGTACGTCGCCGTCTGCGCCTCCGGCATCGCCGACGACGTCGGCAAGCTGATCTCGGCGGCCCAGGAGGAAGGGTGGCGGGTCGGCGTGGTGGCCACCCCGAACGCCATGGAGTTCATCGACCAGGCCGCCATCGAGGAGCAGACCGGCTACCCGATCCGCTCTGCCTGGCGCACACCCGACGTACCGGCCTCGCTGCCGCCGGCCGACGCCATCGCGGTCGCGCCCGCCACCTTCAACACGATCAATAAGTGGGCCGACGGCCACGCGGACACCCTGCTGTTGGGCATCCTCACCGAGTCCTACGGCTTGGGCATCCCCGTGGCCGCGCAGCCGTACGTCAACTCGGCCCAGGCCGCCCACCCCGCCTACGCGGCCAACGTGGACCGGTTGAAGGCCATGGGAGTGATGTTCGGCGACTACGTACCGCACAAGCCGAAGGCCGGCGGCGGCCGCGGCCAGTATGACTGGAGCACCCCGCTGCAGCTTTTGCGCCCGGTGCTCGAAGCGAAGACCAAGGCGTAGCCAACCAACGGTTTCGGGGAGGGACAGCAGGTGGACGTGGTTGTGAACGCGAAGACCTCGGTGGCGACTCCACTCAACTACCGGCGTGTGGTGCCAGTACTACCTGGCCGAGTACCTGGCCGGTGAGGCCCAGAACCAGGACGTGATCGAGAACGCCGACGTGATGTGGGTTCCGAGAAATGCGGTGCCTCGGTTCATCCCCGTCGATACGATCTTCCCGCCCATCCTGGCCACCCTGGAGGAGCCTCAGAATGACTGAGCCGACCAGCACCAAGCCGGGCATCGCCGCTGCCATCATCGTTCAGGACAGTCGCGTCCTGATGGTTCAGCGCCGCGTTGCCGAAGGTGAGTTGTCGTGGCAGTTCCCTGCAGGTGAGGTCGAGGCCGGGGAATCGCCGGAGGCAGCTGCTGTCCGCGAGACCGCAGAAGAGGTCGGCCTGACGGTGAAGGCCGTGCAGCTGCTCGGCGAGCGAGTACACCCGAAGACCGGACGGCAGATGTCCTACGCCGCCTGCGAAGTGGTGAGCGGCACGGCCTCGGTGGTGGATACCGAGGAGCTGGCCGAACTGGCGTGGATCACCCATGACCGGATCGCCGTGTTCGTGCCGTACGGCCTGTTCGAACCAGTGCAGGCATATTTGGACGCCAAGTTGCGATCCGGAACGGTGTGACGGAAGCAGCATTCCAGTCGGGGTGGTGCGGTGGCGGCATTCCGCGGCCTCGTATGGCGCGGACGACGGACGTCGGTACCTCTGGAACCACCGTTTGCTGTCGGGTCGAGAACAGCTGACTCCGGGTTTCCAGAAACATCCGTGGCCGGGCGCCTCGGCCCACTGACCATGGCATCCTCGGCGCTTGAACAACTCATCCGCACAACCGTTGGGTGCTCCCGGCTCCACGACATCCTGGACTTGACCGAGGCTGGCTGATCATCCCATCACAACAGTCCGATTGCTGTGACGAGCCCCAGCAAAAGGTGAGGTGACGGTCACTCAGCGACGCTAGGCTCGTGGGCTCTCCGGCCCCGGCTCATTGGCCGCCCGCCCCAGGACTGGAGCCGCGGTCCCGTGAGCTCCAGAGGATGATTCCCGACCAGGGAGGTTGCTCCGATGCCTGAGAAGGTCACCAAGGAGAAGGTGCTCGTCTACGTCGTGCGCAACGGGCGGCTGCTGGTGTTCCGGCACACCGATTACAGCTACGAGGAGGTCGGCATCCAGGTCCCGGCCGGAAGTATCCGCCCCGGGGAGACCCCCGAGGCCGCCGCCGTGCGGGAGGCCCGGGAGGAGACCGGCCTCAACGACTTCAAGATCGTGCGCAAGCTCGGCGAGACCGAGTACGACATCAGCCCGTACCGGGACGAGATCCAGCACCGGCACGTCTTCCACCTGGAGGTCACCGAGCCCACCCCGGAGCGGTGGATGAGCCAGGAGGACCACGACGGTGAGCAGGAGCCCACCCACTTCGAGTGCTTCTGGATTCCATTGGAGGCCGCACACATCCTCCAGTCCGGCCAGGGCGCTCTCCTGGGACGCTTGTCCGACGAGGGCAGGCAACATCGCCAGCGCTGACTTGGAGACGGAGGGCGCCCGAAGTTCGCGTGCCACGACCACCCGAATGGTCTGTCAGCGAGCCACGGTAGCAAGGGCAGCTTCATCCAGGAGCTCCTCGGGTGGAAGCCGTCCCCATACGAGTCGGTGGGCCCACGCCGACGTGCTCGGCCGAGCCGCCGGCCTCGCCTGAGAGGTCGTTTTATCCCGATGTTTTATCCCTAAATCAGCTACTTGATCTGGGATGTCGGGTCGCGCCATGAGATGGTGTTCTCGCCGGTGAGGCG
>NZ_JBHVER010000006.1:0-93842 GCF_042802195.1 Kitasatospora sp. NPDC057500
GACCCACGTCCGGCGCCCCTGCGCCGCTCCCTGAACCGAAACCCCGCCGTCAGCTTCCCCGTACCGCACGACCGTTCGACCCTACTGGGCTAAGTTCGCATCAACAGGGCCCATCCACCACCGAGTCCGAACGGGGACGGACTGTTGCCCGACGACTTCAGGATCGACCTGGCCCGCATGCGCACGGTCTCCAGCCGGCTCGGCGAATGCGGCAACCGCACGAGTTCCGTCGCCAAACGGACCACCGGCCGCACGACGACGAAGCCCACGCCCCCTCTCCGCAGTGGCCTGACAGGGATCCCATGACCGACTACCGCTACGTCACCCTCCCGGTCTCGGGCGGCCAACTGGCCCGAGTGCCCGAGGCGGTCGAAGCGGCGGAACGGGCCAAGGCGCTCTACGGGGTCAATCTGCTGGACGACGAGGTGGCCCGTCAGGTGGTCACCGACCACCTGACGAACCGCCGACGCGTCGACCTGGAGTGGCACACGGAGGTCGGCGCGCTGCTCGTGCTGGGCGGGATCGTGGTGGCGGCCGTGATCGGCAGCTCACTCACCTCGCCGGTCCAGCCCAAGCAGGTGGCCGCCTTGGTGGCGGCGGTCCTCGCGGTTCCCGCGGGCATCGCGGTCTGGATCGTCGGCGCCGCAAAGGGGGCGAGGAAGCAACGGGACTCCGTCCACTTCACCACCTACACCGCGCTGCTGGCACGGGCCCGGGGGGCCGGTCTGGACATCCGGATCCCCGACGAGTGGTTCGACGCGGCCGACCCGACGCCGACACCCTCCCCGCACTCGTCGGCCTCCCGGGCGCCGGAGACGGCACCGGAGACGACGCCGGCCACGGTGGTACCGGACACCACATCGCGGCCGCCCGGTGCCGAAGGCCTGCTGGTCGTGCCCACAGGTGAATTCACCAGGAACCCGGCCCTGGTCCACGCGGCACTCGTCCTCGGCGCGGAGCACCACATCGACCTCCTGGACGGGCGGGCCGTGCAGATGATGCTGACCGCGCAACGCCGTGCTGTCCGGCGCTGGAGCGGCTGGGCGGGGCTCGCCATCCTGGCCGTGGTGGCGGCGGGAACCACGGCCGGCATCGGCGCGGCACTCGCCCCCGGCTCCCCGGACCGATCCTCGGTGTTCGCCGCGGCCGGAGCCCTGGCAGCCGTCGCCGTCCTCGCCACCGGACCGCTCCTGTTCCTGCTCCGCTCCTGGCGGCGGAGCGGAGTCCGAGCCCAGGCCGCGGCCTACCTGGACCTCCTGGTCGAGGCCCGTCGGCACGGCGTTCCCATTCCCCCGCCCCCCAGCTGGCTGGACACCCGCAACCGGCTCCGCAAGCCGTACTGACCGGTGCGATCCCGAGGCACCCGACTCCCCAAGACCCGACCACTGTGACAGGCAACCTTCCAGATCCGCTTCGTCGTGCCTCCGTCCTTCCACGACATACCCGTGCTCGGCACCGAGGAGGAGATCGCCGAGCAACTCTGGGAGCTCGTCTGCGAGGTGCTGGCCTCCGAGGGCGACGACGTACGCGCCCAGATCGACGGGTGCCGCTTCCGGACGAGCTCCAGTTGCTCTCACTCGAACTGAGCACGCCTTGTGCCGAGGACTGGGAGCTGTACTCGGAGGTCTTCGCGGGGATCGTCCGCAGCGTCCACCTGGAGTTCGCCGACCTCCCTCTGCCGGCCCGCGTGCCGGCCCCCGCACCCACCCCGTCCCCCGATGTCGAGGCGAAGGTGCGGGCCGCCTTCGGTTGAGCGGCAAGGGTAGCCTTACCGGGGTGAGCACCTGTGCGACGTTGTCGCGTGAACTGTCGGAGCCGCTGGCCGCCACGGCCGCGACGGCGACCACCTGGTTGCTGGTGGAGCAGAACGGGCCGTGGGGGGCCAAGGCGCTCGGGGAGAGTCATCTGGATCCGGCGGTCGGGCGGGCGCTGGACGGGGCGACGGCCGGGACCGGGGTGCGGGTGGCGCTGATCCGCCGGCCCGGGCGGCACGCGGACTGCCTGCCGACGGCGCGGCACGAGGTGGTCGTGGCGCACACGGTGCCGGCCCCCGGGCGCAGCTGGGTGCGCCGCCACGAGGTGTCGGCCCCGGCGGAGCTGCTGGCCCTCGACTTCGCGGCGCTGGGCGCCGGCGACCACGGCGGCCTCGGCGCGCCGCACGTCGGCGGCCCGATCGCCCTGGTGTGCACCAACGGCCGGCGGGACCGCTGCTGCGCCCTGCTGGGCCGCCCCCTCGCGGCCGACCTGGCCGCCGCCGGGCACAGCGAGGTCTGGGAGGTGACCCATCTGGGCGGCCACCGCTTCTCCCCCACCATGCTGGTGCTGCCGTACGGCTACGCGTACGGCCGGCTGACCGCCGAGTCCGCCAAGGAGGTGCTGGCGGCGACGGCGTCCGGCCACATGGTGCCGGAGTGGTCGCGCGGCTGTTCCGGCTGGGAGCGCCCCGGCCAGGCGGCCGACCACGCGGTGCGGCTGGCCACCGGCGAGACCGGGGCCGACGCGTTCACCGTGGCGCAGCACCCGGACGGCGCGGGCCGCTGGCGGGTCGAGGTCCGGCACGAGGACGGCCGGTGCTGGGAGGTCCGGGTGGTCGAGGGGGTCAGCGAGCCGCCCCGCCCGGAGAGTTGCGGCAAGGCGGCGGGTTCCCCGTCCCGGATGGAGGTCGCCTCCCTCCGGGAGCTGTGACGTGAAGTGCGACGACCCCCGGCGGATGCCCGCCGGGGGTCGTTCGTCACCGGGGTCGCTCAGACCGCCCCGGCCCCGGTCAGCGAGCGGACCTCCAGCTCGGCGTACCGGTCCGGGTCGGCCGGCTCGGGCGAGGTGAGGGTGCCGATCCAGCCGGCCAGGAAGCCGAGCGGGATGGAGACGACACCCGGGTTCTCCAGCGGGAACCAGTGGAAGTCCATCCCGGGGAACAGCGCGACCTTGGTGCCGGAGACCACCGGCGAGAAGGCCACCAGCACCACCGCCGGGATCAGTCCGCCGTACACCGACCAGACCGCGCCACGGGCGGTGAACCGCCGCCAGAACAGGCTGTAGAGCAGCACCGGCAGGTTGGCGGAGGCCGCGACGGCGAAGGCCAGGCCGACCAGGAAGGCGACGTTCAACTGCTGGGCGAAGAGGCTGAGCACGATCGCCACCGCACCGATCCCGACCGCCGCGATCCGCGCGACCAGCACCTCGTCGTGCTCGGCGACCGTCGGCGCGCCGTCGTTCCCCGTCCAGGCGTCCGCCTCGGCGCGCGCCCGCCGGGAGGCCGGCACCGCGGCCCTGCGCCCGCGCGCACCCCGGCCGTCGTGCGGGTCACGCGCACCGCGCGACCCGCGTGAACCGCGCGGCCGTCCCCGCCAGGCGCCCGCCCAGATGTCATGGGCGAACGCCGCCGAGGAGGCCAGGGTGAGCCCGGCGACCACGGCGAGGATGGTCGCGAAGGCGATCGCCGAGATCAGTGCGAACAGCACCACCCCGCCGGTCGAGCCGTTGCCGCCGCCGAGCACCAGGGCGAGCAGCGGAACGGCGGTGTTGCCGGCCGAGTTGGCCTGCCGGACCTCGGCCGAGCCGATCAGCGCGGTGGCGCCGAGGCCCAGCGCGATCGCCATCAGGTAGAAGCCGCCGACCAGTCCGATCGCCCACATCGTCGAACGGCGGGCGGCCCGCGCGGTGGGCACCGTGTAGAAGCGGGACAGGATGTGCGGCAGCCCGGCGGTGCCCAGCACCAGGGCCAGGCCCAGGCTGAAGAAGTCCAGCCGGCTGGTGAAGCTCTTGCCGTACTTCAGCCCGGGCTCCAGGTAGCGCTGCCCGGCGCCGCTGTGCTGGGCCGCCTGCCGCATCAGCTCGGCGACGTCCCCGTGGAAGCGGACCACCAGCAGCACGGTCAGCACCACCGAGCCCGCCACCAGCAGGAACGCCTTGACGATCTGGATCCAGGTGGTGGCCCGCATCCCGCCGATGGTGACGTAGACGATCATCAGACCGCCCACCGCCACGATCGTCCAGGTCCGGGCCTGGGCGCTGTTGGTGCCGAGCAGCAGGGCGACCAGGCTGCCCGCGCCGACCATCTGGGCGACCAGGTAGAACAGCGTGACGACCACGCTGGCGCCGCCGGCCGCCGCCCGGACCTTGCGCCGGCGCAACCGCAGCGCCAGCACGTCGGCCAGGGTGTACCGGCCGGCGTTGCGGACCAGTTCGGCCACCAGCATCAGCACCACCAGCCAGGCGACCAGGAAGCCGATGCTGTAGAGCACGCCGTCGTACCCGTACAGCGCGATCAGCCCGGCGACGCCGAGGAAGGAGGCGGCGGAGAGGTAGTCGCCGGAGAGCGCGAAACCGTTCTGCAGCGGTGTGAAGTCCCGGCCGCCGGCGTAGAAGTCCTCGGCGGCGCCGCCACCGCGGCGGCCGGCCCAGAAGGTGATCGCCAGGGTGACCAGGACGACGACGGCGAAGAGCACCACGGCCAGGCCGTGGTGGTCCCCGGTGGGGGCGACGGGGGGCGGGGTGGCGGTCCTCATCGCAGCTGGTCCTGGGTGTCCCAGCGCAACGACAGGGCGGCCCGGTCGCGCTTGGTGCGGGCGTTGCGGGCGTACAGCCAGGCCAGCAGGAAGGTGGTGGCGAACTGCAGCAGGCCGAGCAGCCAGGCGACGTTGACCGGGCCGGCGACCGGTCGGCGCATCAGCCCGGGGGCGGCCGCCTGGGCGGCCACGTAGAGCAGGTACCAGGCGAGGAAGACGCCGCTGACCGGGAAGACGAACGTCCGGTAGCTGTGGCGGATCCGCTGGAAGGCCGCGCTCCGCTGGACGGCCCGGTACACCTCGGTGCTGTCGACCTCGGGCACCTCCTCCGGCACGGTCCGGGACACCGGTGCGGGGGCCGGTACCGGCAGCGGTTCCGGCAGCGGCGCGGACGCCGGCACGGATGCCGCTGTGGGCACCGGAACCGGTGCCCACCAGTCCAGTTGCCCTCCCGGCTCCGGGTTTCTCGTCTGCTGTTGTGGCACGGCTGCTCCTGGGCCGGGGGGTTGTGACCCGAACCATGATGGGGTCGCCCGAACCCCCCAAACTCCCAACGCAGATACGTTCACTCGATGAGGTGATCGATCATCCGACAGACGCTCATCCGACTACTGCGGAGACCCGGTGATTCCGTTTCGGAAGGCGTACGCGACCGCTTGCGCCCGGTCCCGCACGCCGGTCTTGGCGAACAGGTTGTTGATGTGGGTCTTCACGGTGGCCGGGCCGACGTAGAGCCTGCGGGCGATCTCGGTGTTGGAGAGCCCCTGCGCGATCAGCCCCAGCACCTCCGTCTCCCGCACGGTCAGCCCGTCCGGCGGCTCCCCGCCCGGACGCGCCGACGGCGCCGGTGCCGCCACCGGTCCCGGCCCGGTCACCGCGGCCGGGGCCTCCCCCGCCAGCCGCTCCAGCAGCCTCAGCTGCACCTGCGGCGACAGCCCCGCCGCCCCCGACCTGACGTCCGCGATCGCCCGGGCGATCTCCTCGGCGCCCGCGTCCTTGGTGAGGTAGCCGCGCGCCCCGGCCCGCAGCGCCGGGAACAACGACTCGTCGTCGGCGTAGGTGGTGAGCACCACCACCTCGGTGCCCGGGTGCCCGGCGCGGATCCGCCGGGTCGCCTCGGCCCCGTCGCAGCGCGGCATCCGCAGGTCCATCAGCACCACGTCCGGCCGGTGCCGGGCGACCAGGGCCACGGCCTCCTCGCCGTCCGCCGCCGAGCCGACCACCTCGATCCCGGGCAGCAGCCCGAGCAGCATCACGATGCCCTCGCGCACCACCGTCTGGTCGTCCGCGACCAGCACCCTGGTGACCACCGGTTCCGTCATGCCGGCACCCGCAGCAGCACGCGCCACCCTCCCTCGTGGGGGCCCGCCAGCAGGGTGCCGCCGAGCAGTTCCGCGCGTTCGCGCATCCCCAGCAGACCGTACCCGCCGCCGCTGGCCGCCAGCGCGCCGGGCGCTTCGGCCCGTGCCGCGCGCTGGTCCCGAACCACCAGCTCCACTTCGTCCGCCAGGTACCGCAGTTCGACCGCACAGCGTGCGCCGGGGGCGTGCTTGCGCACATTGGTCAGTGCCTCCTGCGCCGTGCGCCGGACGGCGAGCCCCGCCTCGGCGGCCAGCGGACGCGGCGTCCCGACCACCCCGAACGCCGCGCGCTCCCGCCCGGTCAGCTCCACCAGGTACTCGCCGACCGGGGTGAACTCGCCGCGCAGCGCGGACAGCGCCTGCCGGGTCTCGGCCAGCCCGTCCTGCGCCATCCGCCGGGCGGCCACCACCCGCTCGCGGATCCGCTCCCGGTCGGTGCCGGAGTCCAGCATCAGCCGGGCCGCCTCCAGGTGGACCAGCTGCGCGGAGAGGCTGTGCGCCAGCACGTCGTGGATCTCCCGGGCGATCCTGGCCCGTTCGGCGAGCGCGGCGCTCTCCGCCTCGGCGGCCCGGGCGGCCCGTTCCTGGGCGAGCAGCCGCCGCGCGGTACCTCGGGCCTCGACGTCCATCCGCAGCAGGTAGCCGAGCAGCAGCAGGCCTCCGACGGTCGCCGTGATGCTGAGCGCGCTCGCCCAGCTCACCGCGGCATAGGAGCCGAGCGCGCCCCCGGCGACGAGCAGCGCCGGCCCGGCCGGCAGGCGGATCAGCGAGGTGACCGCCAGCCCGTACCAGAGCACGTCGGCGAGCAGGTAGGCGTGCCCCCAGTCGGCCAGCCACGCTGCCGCGAACACCCCGCCGGCCAGCGCGTACGCCCGGACCGCCCGCTGCCGCCAGCTGGCCCGCAGATAGCCGGCGGCGAGGGCGACCGCCGCACCCAGCCCCGCCGCCGCGACCACCGCGGCCCAGCCGGTGTACCTGCCGCCGGAGAACGTCCCCCAGCAGACGCTGACCAGCACGACGATCCGGCTGAGCCCGGTGAGGATCCGCCGCGGCCGGCTCTCGGCCTCGTATTGCAGCCCCTCGCGGGACGGCCAGCGGGTCCAGTACCCCTCGGCCAAAACGTTCCTCCTGGCGAGCTCACGACGACGGAAGCGAAGACGGAAACGACGGCGAGAACGAGGGCGGGAACGACGGCGGTGCCGCACCGACGGCCACGGAAACGGCCACGGCGGTCAGCACGGCACGGCGGCCCGACCCGGCGGCTCCAGGGCCCGCGCCCGCCAGTTCACCACGCCCGTGCGGACCAGCAGCAGGACCGCCAGGCCGAGCAGCAGCGAACTGCCCGACTGGCGCAGGTTCAGGGCCTCGCCGATCCCGAACAGACCGAACCGGATCGCGACCAGCCCGCCCCAGGCAGCCGCCGTCGCCCTGGTGCCCCGGGTCCAGAGCGTTCCGTCCGACTCCCGCCAGATCCGGACGGTCCAGCCCCAGACCGAGCCCGCCGCCAGCACCGCGAGCAGCCCCGCGCCGACCAGGGCGGCGGACCAGGCGGTGTCCCGGCGGTCGAGCAACTGCGGGTCGCGCAGCGCGACCACGCCGAGGAGCAGCGGCAGCAGCCAGGAGCGGCCTTCGGAGTCCAGGCGCCGGGCGCACATCTGACGCCGGAGCACCAGCACCGTCACCGCGACCACCAGGGCGGCGTTTGCCAGGACAGGCATCGGGTTTCTCCGTCCGACGGGAGGCTCTGATCGACCTCTCCGACGCTACGGATCCGGCGCCCCGGGCTGATCGGCGCCGGGGTGGACGCCGGGTGGAACCGACGGCGCGAGGGCCCTCCACCCGCGGGTGGAGGGCCCTCGTCGCGCGGCGAACGGCTCAGGCGTCGATGCGCGAGCGGTCCAGGGTGGCCGCCGAGTCCACGATGAACTCCTTGCGCGGCGCCACGTCATTGCCCATCAGCAGGTCGAAGACCTTCTCGGCCTGCTCCAGGTCGCCCAGGTTGATCCGGCGCAGCGTGCGGTGGCGCGGGTCCATGGTGGTCTCGGCCAGCTGGTCGGCGTCCATCTCGCCCAGACCCTTGTACCGCTGGACCGGGTCCTTCCAGCGCAGGCCCTTGCGCTGGAACTCCAGCAGCGTGGAGCGCAGCTCGGCGTCCGAGTAGGTGTAGTGGTACTTCTCCTGCCCGCGCTTGGGGTTGGTGAGCTCGATCCGGTGCAGCGGCGGCACGGCCGCGAACACCCGGCCCTGCTCGACCATCGGCCGCATGTAGCGCTGGAACAGCGTCAGCAGCAGGCACCGGATGTGCGAGCCGTCGACGTCGGCGTCGGCCATGAAGATGACCCGGCCGTAGCGGGCCTGGTCGATGTCGAAGGTGCGGCCCGAGCCGGCCCCTATCACCTGGATGATCGCCGCGCACTCGGCGTTCTTGAGCATGTCGCTCACGGACGCCTTCTGGACGTTGAGGATCTTGCCGCGGATCGGGAGCAGGGCCTGGAACTCGGAGTTGCGGGCCAGCTTGGCGGTGCCGAGCGCGGAGTCGCCCTCGACGATGAAGAGTTCGCTGCGCTCGACGTCGTCGCTGCGGCAGTCGGCCAGCTTGGCCGGCAGCGAGCTGGTCTCCAGCGCGGTCTTCCGGCGCTGGGCCTCCTTGTGCTGGCGGGCGGCGACCCGGGTGCGGGCGGCGGCCACCACCTTCTCCAGCACCGCCCGGGCCTGGACCTTCTCGTCCTTCTTGCCGGAGGTGAGGAAGGCCTTGAGCTCCTTGGCGACGACGGCCGCGACGATCCGGTTGGCCGCCGAGGTGCCGAGCACCTCCTTGGTCTGCCCCTCGAACTGCGGCTCGGCGAGCCGGACGGTGACCACGGCGGTGAGGCCCTCGGTGGCGTCGTCCTTGGTGATGTCGTCCTCGGCGACGCGCAGCAGCTTGCCCGCGCGCAGCGCCTCGTTGACGGTCTTGGCCAGCGAGCGCTCGAAGCCGGTGACGTGGGTGCCGCCCTTGGGGGTGGCGATGATGTTGACGAAGGAGCGCAGCGTGGTGTCGTAACCGGCGCCCCAGCGCAGCGCGATGTCCACCCCGAGGTGCCGGGTGACCTCGGTGGGCGTCATGTGCCCGAGGTCGTCCAGGACCGGCACGGTCTCCTTGAAGGTGCCCTCGCCGTGCAGCCGCAGCACGTCGCAGATCGGCTTGTCGGGCGCCAGGAACTCGCAGAACTCGGCGATGCCGCCGTCGTAGCGGAAGGTGCTCTCCTCGACCCGGTCGCTCTCGGTGAGCCGCTCGTCGCGCACGACGATGGTCAGGCCGGGCACCAGGAAGGCGGTCTGCCGGGCCCGGGCGTGCAGGTTCTCCAGGGAGAGCCGGGCGTCCTTGAGGAAGATCTGCCGGTCGGCCCAGTACCTGATCCGGGTGCCGGTGCGGGTCCTGGGCACCTTGCGGACCTTGGCCAGGCCGTTGGCCGGCTCGAACGGCGCGTCCGGGCTGGTCTCGGTGAAGATGCCGGGGGTGCCGCGGCGGAAGCTGATCGCGTGGGTGTGGCCGCCGCGGTCGACCTCGACGTCCAGGCGGGCGGAGAGCGCGTTGACGACGGAGGCGCCGACGCCGTGCAGACCGCCGGAGGCCGCGTACGAGCCGCCGCCGAACTTGCCGCCGGCGTGCAGCTTGGTCATCACGACCTCGACGCCGGACAGCCCGGTCTTCGGCTCGACGTCCACCGGGATGCCGCGCCCGTTGTCGCGGACCTCGACCGAGGCGTCGTCGTGCAGCACCACCTCGATCCGGTCGCAGTAGCCGCCCAGCGCCTCGTCGACGGAGTTGTCGATGATCTCCCAGAGGCAGTGCATGAGGCCGCGGCTGTCGGTCGAGCCGATGTACATGCCGGGGCGCTTGCGGACCGCCTCCAGCCCCTCCAGGACGAGCAGGTGCCGAGCGGTGTAGTTGGAACCGTCGTCGCCGGCCAGCAGAGCGGACGGCACGGTCGTTTCGGCACTCACGCGGCACTCTCCTCGGTCAAGTTCTGTCTCATCGGTCACATCCGGACGTGTCCGGAACGCCCGCCAGTGCAGCACGCCGCACCGACAGCCGTTTCCCCTGTGTGTGCGCACCCTTCCGCTGGGTGCACAGCACGGCGGGCCGGTCCCGCGCAGCTTGTACGCGCTGCGCGAACAAGGGTCGTGCCGGATTCGGGGCGCCGGGGCCCCATCTCCTCCCGGTACCACCGTTCCTGGCGGACCGTGGGACCGCTCGCAGGCTCCGGAACTGCCGTTATGCAGGCTACCGGGGCCCGGGACGGGGCTTATGCTCCAACCCAGCAGAGGATTATGCTACGCGGACTCTCACATCCGGTTCCGATCGGGCGTTCGAGCGACAGGCGGATCCTGGGATTCGGTACGCATGAACCACCGGCCCCCGGGGCACGTCCTCATCAACACAGCAGAATCCTCAGAGAAGAAAAGCCACGAGCGGGAACGTTTTCGGCCTGGTTGGATGTTCACCCTGGTACGACAGCTCGTCGAGCTAGAGAAGAGGCGACGTGACTACTGTTCTGACACCTGCGAGCCCGCTCACCGCGGCTGACCGCTGCGACCGCTGCGGCGCCCAGGCTTACCTGCGCGTCGTACTCGCCAGCGGCGGAGAGCTGCTCTTCTGCGCCCACCACGGCCGGAAGTTCGAGCCGGAGCTCAAGAAGATCGCCGTGGAGATACAGGACGAGAGCGGCCGCCTGGGCAGCACGTCCGCCACGGCCAACGACGACGAGCGCTGATTCCGGGCGCCCCAACAGGCCCAGCGTCGAGCTGTGTGTCCGGCCGCGCACCGCGCGTGACCGGGTGAGCCGGGTGACCGCCCCTGCGGGGGCAGGTCGCCCGGCTTCGTCGTTCCCGGACCGAACCCGGCCGGGCCGAGCGGCCGGCGGCCGACACCGGGTGCCCGTCCGGCTACAGGACGGCGCGCACCGCGTCGGAGACCGAGGCGATCCGGGTGTAGACGCCCGGGTGGCCCGCCTCGGCGCAACCCGTTCCCCAGGAGACCAGCCCGGCGAGCCGCCCGGCGACCACCAGCGGCCCTCCGCTGTCCCCCTGGCAGGCGTCCTTGCCGCCCTGCTGCTCACCCGCGCACACCATGCCCCGGGCGTCGAAGCGCCCGTCCGGGCCGCCCGGGTACGCCTGGGCACAGGTCTGGTCGGGGATGACCGGCACGTCCACGCCGCGCAGTGCGGGCGAGTAGTCGCCGCGCCCCGTGGTGTCACCCCAGCCGTACACCTGCGCCCGGTTGCCCGGCCGGTACGGCTCGGTCTCGCCCTGGCCGACCAGGTCGATCACCGGCCGGCTCCCCTGCGACTCGCCGAGGGTGACCACCGCGACGTCGTTCATGTTGGTGCTGAAGGAGTAGGCGGGGTGGACCCAGACGCCGCGCACCGCCACCTCGCGCCCGGCCGAGCCGCGCAGGTCGTCCCGGCCGACCACCACCCGCAGACCGGGCCGGTCCACCGGGCGTCCGCCGGCCTCGTCGTAGAAGCAGTGCGCCGCGGTCACCACCTTGGTCGGGGTGACCAGCGCTCCCCCGCAGAACTGCCCCGAGCGGCCCGAGCCGAACTGCTGGCGGCTGGCCAGGGCGACCACCCACGGGTGGTCGCCCGTGCTCACCGTCCCGCCGCCGACGATCCGGCCCTGCGGCCGGGCCTGGGCGGCCGGGACCGCCGGACCGAGGGCCAGCAGCGGCGCGGGCAGCGCGGCCAGCAGCGCCACGGCGGCGGCCCGGCGCCGCCGGGACACCGGGCGGACGGCCCCGGGGGCGGCGACGGGTGCGGCGGCGGGCGCGGGGGTCGGCAGGTCGGCGCGGGTGGGCGACACCGTGTCTCCAGATGGCTCGGCAGCAGGCAACCGGCACAGCGTAGGTGAACGGCTACGATCCGCGACCGCTCACCGCCGCGCCGCCACCCGGAAGAGCGACACCGGCCACCCGGACGGTGACGTCCACCGGCTCCGAACGGCCGGAAGGCCCGGAGCACGGGGCTCCGGGCCTTCCGATCGGTACCGGCGGGCCGGCACCGGGGATCAGTCCAGGTAGTCGCGCAGCACCTGGGAGCGCGACGGGTGGCGCAGCTTGGACATGGTCTTCGACTCGATCTGGCGGATGCGCTCACGGGTGACCCCGTACACCTTGCCGATCTCGTCCAGCGTCTTCGGCTGACCGTCCGTCAGGCCGAAGCGCATCGACACCACGCCCGCCTCGCGCTCGGACAGGGTGTCCAGCACCGAGTGCAGCTGCTCCTGGAGCAGGGTGAAGGAGACCGCGTCGGCCGGGACGACCGCCTCGGAGTCCTCGATGAGGTCACCGAACTCGCTGTCGCCGTCCTCGCCCAGCGGGGTGTGCAGCGAGATGGGCTCGCGGCCGTACTTCTGGACCTCGATGACCTTCTCCGGGGTCATGTCGAGTTCCTTGGCCAGCTCCTCCGGGGTGGGCTCGCGGCCCAGGTCCTGAAGCATCTGGCGCTGCACGCGGGCCAGCTTGTTGATGACCTCGACCATGTGCACCGGGATGCGGATGGTGCGGGCCTGGTCGGCCATCGCGCGGGTGATCGCCTGGCGGATCCACCAGGTCGCGTAGGTCGAGAACTTGTAGCCCTTGGTGTAGTCGAACTTCTCGACCGCACGGATCAGACCGAGGTTGCCCTCC
The DNA here is from genome assembly GCF_042802195.1 of Kitasatospora sp. NPDC057500. Lineage (NCBI taxonomy): Bacteria > Bacillati > Actinomycetota > Actinomycetes > Kitasatosporales > Streptomycetaceae > Kitasatospora > Kitasatospora sp. NPDC057500. The sequence goes on from NZ_JBHVER010000006.1 coordinate 12,540, forward strand.
TGGATCAGGTCCAGGAAGAGCATGCCGCGGCCGGTGTAGCGCTTGGCCAGCGAGACGACCAGGCGGAGGTTGGCCTCCAGCAGGTGGTTCTTGGCGCGGCGGCCGTCCTCGGCGATGATCTCCAGCTCGCGCTTGAGCTTGGGGGCGAGCTTGTCGGCGGCCGAGAGCTTGTCCTCGGCGAACAGGCCGGCCTCGATCCGCTTGGCGAGCTCGACCTCCTGCTCGGCGTTGAGCAGCGGGACCTTGCCGATCTGCTTCAGGTAGTCCTTGACCGGGTCGGCGGTGGCACCGGCGACGGCCACCTGCTGGGCCGGCGCGTCGTCCTCGTCGTCGTCGGAGAGGACGAAGCCCTCCGACTCCTCCTCGGGGGCGTCGCCCTCGGTACCGGGCTTGTCGCCCGGCAGGGCCACCTCTTCGAGCAGCTCCTCCTCGCCGAGCAGCTCCTCGTCGCCCTTGGCCGTCTTGCCGGCCGCGGTCTTCTTGGCGGCGGCCTTCTTCGCCGGCGCGGCGGTCTTCTTGGCGGCGGCCTTCTTGGCCGGGGCGGCCTTCTTCGCCGGAGCCGCCTTCACCTCGGCGGCGGCCGGAGCCGTCGCCTCGGCGGTGATCTCGGCGGACACCGTGCTGACCGGCGCGGCGGCGGCCGCGACGGCCGGGGTGGAGATGGTCGCACCGGGCGCGATGCGCACGGGCGGCTTGGTCGGGGCCGACGGCGCGGCCGGGGTCCGGGTGGTGACCGCCTTGGTCGCCGTGCGCTTGGCGGGGCTCTTGGCGGCAACGCTCTTGCGCTTGGCGCCGGCCGGTTCGGCCGCGCTGACCATGAGATCCACCCCCTCCTCAATCAGCACCTGGTTGAGGCTGCGCATGACGTTCTTCCACTTGGTGACCGGGATCTGGTCCGCCTCGAACGCCTGGCGCACGTCGTCACCGGCGATCTGCCCCTGGGCCTTGCCCCGCTCGATGAGCGCCAGCAGAGCCGCGGACTCGGCGATCTCGGGGGGAAGCGAACGGGATGTGCTGGCCGACACGAACAACCTCTCGGACGATGAGTGGACTCGAACCCGTACCGGCCGCCCGAGCGGGCGGGGAAGGAGATCGCGCGTCGGGCACGCGGTGTCGATTCCGACCGACTCGGGCTTGAGGACTGGGTTTGCAGGACGGCAGCAGCGCCGCGGACCAACACAGCATTCTGACATGTTGGGGTATTCCGGAGCTGCTTCCGCTCAGGACACATCGCTGCTACTCGTCAAGTGTTACGCATGGCCTTCGTGTCGCGGGTCACACCGGACGGCGGCCGCGGCCCGGGGCCGGCTTCCATCATCCCCCACCCGCGCCGAAGTCGTTCACCATGAACACGACATTCCGAGCCGCGGTCCGCTGGGCGCTCGGGCCCGTCCGGTGCGCTCGGGTCCGCTCCGGTGCGCATCCGCGGGGAAGGGCGCCCGGCCCCGGACACGCGGAGGCCCCCCGGCTGCACCGTGGCGGCAGCCGGAGGGCCCGGGTCGCGGAGGAGGCGGCGGAAGGCCGCGGGACGGTCTCGGTCGGACGGATCATGACGGGGCGGTCCGTGGACGGGTCGCGGGGCGGGGGCTGCGGCGCCCGGTCGCCGAACGGCCCGCTCAGTGCTCCCGGGGAGCCGGGACGGAGGGCTCGATCTCGGGGTGGACGGTGAGCAGCGCCCGCATCGCGGTCTCGGCGGCGGTGCCGTCGCCGGTGCCGAGCGCGTCCACCAGCCGGGCGTGCAGTCCGACCGAGGGCTCCGAGGGCCGCTCGCAGGAGGTGGCCGGACCGCCGGACACCTGGAGCGCGCAGGCGACGATCCCGGAGAGGTGCTCCAGCATCCGGTTGCCCGCGAGCTGGAGGACCAGGCCGTGCAGCTCGGCGTCGGCCCGGGCGTAGGTGGCGAGGTCCGCCTGGGCGCAGGCGTGCCCCAGGATCTCGACCAGCTCGGCCAGCCGCTGCTGGACGTCCTCCCGGCCGTGGCCGGCGGCCAGCCGGGAGGCCAGCGGCTCGATCGCCCACCGCAGCTCGAACAGCTCCCGGCGCTGCTCGTCGCGCTGCGGACCGAAGGCGCGCCACTCGATGATGTCCGGGTCCAGCAGGTTCCAGTCGCTGACCGGACGGACCCGGGTGCCGACGTTGGGGCGGGCGCTGACCAGGCCCTTGGCCTCCAGCACCCGCAGCGACTCGCGGACGACCGTGCGGGAGACCTCGAAGCGCTGGCCGATCTCCTCGGGGACCAGCGGCCGGTCGGCGCCGAGGTCGCCGGAGACGATCATCTGGCCGAGCTGCTGGACGAGCTGGCCGTGCAGGCCGCGGCCGCGGCTGCTGGTGGTCTTGCGGCCGACCCGGGCGAGGTCCGACTCGGCGCCCTCCCAGCGGGGCGCCGGCGGGGTGGGCCGGTCGGCGTAGGCGAAGCGGTCCAGGTCGGCGGGGCCGGGGATGGCCCCGTCGGCGGAACGGGCGGGGGTCATGGTGGGGTGCGCAAGGGTGTTCACAGCTCCTTTGTCGGCGATCGGCGGGCGCAGCTTGAGAATTCTCGTGAAAAGCACACGAAAGGGTGATCGCCCGTGACTGGATAATTGACTTCTTATCAGGGCGAAGCTCGCATTACGGTCACCCTTGGTCGATCTTGACGAACCGCCCCCGCCGGGCCGGGGCTCACAGCGCCCGGCGTCTGACCTGCACCGCCAGGGTGACCAGCAGCAACACCAGGGCCGGAGCCGCCAGCGCGGCCAGCAGCGCCGGATCGGTCAGCATCGAGCCGCTCTCCGCAACCCGGCGGTCCCCGCCGTACACCCATCCGTACGCCCACTCCACCCCGGACCGGAACGGCAGCAGCTCCGCCGCCCGGGCCGGCCAGGCCGTGCCGGTCCCCCGCAGCAGCAGCACCACCCCGGACTCCAGCAGCGGCGGCAGCGCGCAGAGCAGCAGCACCCCGGCGACCGCACTGCGGGTCAGCGCGGCGGTCAGCACCCCGGTACAGCCCGCCGCGACCACCAGCAGGACGAACGCCAGCAGTGCGGCCGGCGCGCCGTGCCCGGCCCCCAGGGCCAGCGGCGCCAGCGCGTCCGGCAGCTCCCCGGGCCCGCCCAGGCCGGTGGCGGCCAGCACCCGCGCGACCCGCCCGGACAGCTCGGACGGGTCCGCCCAGGCCGCGACCGTCACCCCGGCGGGCAGCGCGAGGTGCACGGTCACCGCGTCGACCAGCAGGGTCACCAGAGCCAGCAGCGCCCCGGCCGCACCGGTCACCAGCAGCTTGCCCGCCAGCAGCCGCACCCGGCGCGGATAGCCCACCTGCGAGGCAGCCAGCCCCGGGTGCCGCACCTCGTGCGCGTACGACAGCGCGCCCAGCACCCCGGCGCCCAGGGCCGCGAACGGCAGCGGCACCAGCGGCACCGCCGCCGTCAGCAGCCGCACCGCCGCCGGTCCGCCCAGGGCACCGCCGGCCGATTGCGCCGCCAGCACACCGGCGGCCACGGCATCGCCGAGCACCACCAGGCCGAGCAGCAGCCAGGTCGAACGCAGGCCGCGCATCCGGCGCAGCTCATAGGCCAGGACTCGCACGGTTCACTCGCTCCGAAGGTCAGAGGTCACGGGAACGACAACGCCGCCCCGGTCGGCCCCGGCGGCCCCGGCGGCGTCACCCGCGCCGTTCCGGGCGGCGGGCGGGAGCTCGGCGGGCGGAGGCCCGGCGGGCAGGTGGGCGACGGGCAGCTGAGCGACGGGCGGAGGCCCGGCGGGCCGGTGGGTGATCCGGCCCAGGCGGACGGTGTCGTCGGCCCTCAGGTCGGCGGCCTCGCCGGGGCGGCCGTCCACCGGGCGGACCAGGCCGGTCAGCCCGTCCCGGAAGAGCCGGTCCACGGCGACGGTCGGCGAGGGCTCCTCCTCCGGCCGCCCGCCGTCCCGGGGCCCGCCCACCCCGGTCGCTCCGGCCCCGGTCGCTCCGGCCCCGGTCGCTCCGGCCCCGGTCGCTCCGGCCCCGGCCCCGGTCCGCCGGGGGACGGTCCGGATCCCGCTGCGGGCGGTGAGCGCGGACAGCGCGGTCGCGGCGGAGAGACCGGCCGCGGCGGCGACCGGAAGCGCGAGGGTCGGCGCGGCGTCCCGCTCCCGGTCGGCGCCGGCCGGCCGGACCACCGTCCGCACCGGCGCCGCGTTCTCCGGCGCCGCGTTCTCCGCCGCCGGTGCCGGTTCCGGTACCTGCCCGGCCGTCACCGTTGACGGCACCCGTTCCCCCGGGTGCTCCTCCGGCCGCTCCTTCGCCCCGTCCCCCGCCGGGCGGGCCTTCGACAGGCGGACCGGCCCGGGACCGGTCCGCACCTGGACCCGGCCCGACCGCCCGGACCCCGTCGGCAGGGCTGCCCGGGGGGCGGGATGCTCGACCACCCGGTCGGCGAGTTCGTGCAGCAGGATGCCGTGCCGGTAGGCGAGTTCGCCGATCTCGGTCCGCCCGAGCCCGGTCACCGCGAGCTCCGTCCCGCCGCCCCGGCGGACCTGGGCGCCCTGGCCGGTCAGCAGATCGGCGAGCCGGGCCATCTGCGGCCCCCGGACGGCGACTTCGGGGGTCAGCCGGGTGCGCCGGAACTCCGCCACCGGCTGGTCGGCCGCCATCCGGCCCTCGTCCAGGGTGATCACCCGGTCGGCGAACCGCGCGGCCTCCTGCGGGGAGCGGGTGGTGACCAGCACCGTGCCGCCGGCGGCGCCGAACGAGCGCAGGAAGGAGTGGAACCACGCCACGTTGCGCGGGGAGAGCCCCTCGGTGGGCGCGTCCAGGAGCAGCGTGGGCGGCTCGCCGAGCAGCGCGGCGGCGAGCGCGAGCCGGCGGTGCATCCCGGGCGAGAAGGTGCGCAGCCGCTGGTCGGCGACGGCCGCGAGCCGGATCTGTTCCAGGAGTTCGTCGGCCCGCTGGGCCGGCACCCCGACCGCCGCGGCCAGCATCCTGAGGTGGCCCCTGGCCTTGCGGCCGGGGTGCCCGGCGCTGTCCGCCGCGCTGTTCGGGCCGCCCGGCCCGGCGAGGACCACGCCGACCTCGCGCTCGGGGCGCCGCAGCCGGCGGTAGGTGCGGCCGGCGAACAGCGTGACGCCCCGGCCGCGTTCGAGTTCCAGCATCAGCCGCAGCGCGGTCGTCTTGCCCGCCCCCTCGGGGCCGAGCAGCGCCGTCACGGTGCCCGGGCGGGCCTCGAAGGTCAGATCCAGCACCGCCGGTGGAACGCCCCGTCGGTAGACCTTGGTCAGTCCGGTGATCTGGATCATCGCTGGCTGCTCCCATGCCCTCGGCCGGCCTGGTCCGTGCGGCGCAGGGTCGCGCCCGCACGGTTCCGCGCCAGCACATTAGGGGTCCGCGGCGACGATTCCGGGCATTACGGGAGCGGCACGGGCACACCGCCCGCACACCTCACCCGATCAGGGGACAATCCGATCCTGCGACCGAGACGCGGGAGCGGTGCGGGAGCAGCGGCCGGGGCCGGGCCGCCGGCCGCGACGGCTCAGGACTCCGGACGCAGCATCGGCGGGTTGAGCACATTGGCGCCGCCGGCGGTGAACAGCTGGGCCGGGCGCCCGCCCTGACGGGTCGTCGTTCCGCCGGAGGGCAGCAGGAAGCCCGGGGTGCCGGTCACCTTGCGGTGGAAGTTCCGCGGGTCCAGGACCACTCCCCAGACCGCCTCGTAGACCCGGCGCAGCTCGCCGACGGTGAACTCGGCCGAGCAGAAGGCCGTCGCGAGCGAGGAGTACTCGATCTTGGAGCGGGCGCGCTCCACCCCGTCCGCCAGGATCAGTCCGTGGTCGAAGGCGAGCGGGACGCCGTCGACCTGGTCGGGGCCGAGGAGTTCGGTCACCGGGGCCCAGCGGGCACTGCTGGCGTCGCCGCCGGCGCGCGGGGTCGGCAGGTCGGGTGCGAGCACCAGGTAGGCCACGCTGACCACCCGCATCCGGGGGTCGCGCTGGGGGTGGCCGTAGGTGGCGAGCTGCTCCAGGTGGGCGCCGGCGGTGCCGGGTCCGACCGCGTCGTGGCCGGGGGTGGTGTGGGCGCGCAGGCCAGTCTCCTCGGCCAGCTCCCGCGAGGCGGCCTCGGCCAGTCCCTCGCCGGGGCGCACGAAACCCCCGGGGAGTGCCCAGTACCCCTGGTAGGGCGGCTCGCCCCGGCGGACCAGCAGGGCACAGAGCGCGTGCTCGCGCACCGTCAGCACGACCAGGTCGACCGTGACTGCGAACGGGGGGAAGGCCGACGGGTCATAACGCGACATGGCGACGATCATAGTCGTCTCTCTGACGATAAGCACAGGCCCGCGTACGGACCGTGCTGCGGCGGCCCTTCCCGCCGGCCGCCCCGCGCGGGCCGGTGGAGTCCGGCCCGCGCCCGGGCGGCAGGGGCTGAGGGGGCGTCAGCGGGCCACCAGTTGGAGTTCGGCGGACGCCTCCTCGACCATCGCCACGCCGATCCGGCTGACCCGCACCGAGAACGGCTCGCCGGCCACCCGCAGGCCCGTCAGTTCCAGCTCCCCGAGCGGCGCGGTGCTGGCCGGGCGCACCAGCACCCGCCCGCCGGGGACGTCCGGCCGGACCCCGGCGAGCGCGAACACCGCGTGCGCGGCTCCGGCGGCCGAGACCGCCGCCGGGCGGCAGGCCCCCGGGTGCGGCACCGGCGGGCAGCCGGGCGTCCACTGCTCCCCCGCGTACATCTCGGGCAGCCGGCCCTCGAAGTGGGCGGCGGCGGCGAGCAGGCCCTCCAGCAGGGCCCCGGCCTCGTTCTCGTGGCCGGTCTCCGCGAGCCCGGCGATGGCGAGGGCGGTCTCGTGGACGCGCACCGCCCCGCTGCGGTGGCCCAGCGGGTTGAACCGGGGCGACTTGGCGCTGAGCGTGCGCAGCCCCCAGCCGCTGTCGAGCTCGGGCGCGGCCAGCCGCTGGGCGAGCAGCCTGCTCTGCTCGCGGTCCAGCAGGCTCTCGTGCCGGCCGCCGTCGGCGGACAGGCCGGGGTCGAGGAGGTGGACCAGGGCGGCGGCGACGGCGGGCAGCGGCTGGCCGCCCGGGGCGAGCGCGGCGGCGGGGCGGCCGCCGGAGAAGTCGTCCACCCAGAACCGTTCGCGGAACCGCCGGCGCAGGGCGGCCGCCCAGCCGCGCCACTCCTCGGCGCCGGGCCGTCCGAAGGCCTCCAGGAGGTCGGCACCGTGCAGGGCGGCCCGGTGCGCCTGGGCCTGCACCTCGGCCCTGGCCGGCACCGGCTGGGCCGACCGCTCCTCGACGGGTCGGCTCAGGTCGGTGACGAAGCCGTCCACCAGGCCTTCGCGCAGCGCGCCGAGCGCGCGTTCGGCGGCCGGGAGCAGTTCGGTCACCTCGGCCCGGGACAGGCCCCAGCGCCAGGCCTCGGCCAGCACGGTGACGAAGAGCAGGGTGGCCTCGGTGGCGGTGCAGGTGGGCGGCAGCTCGGGGCCGCCGTGCCGCAACGCGCCGGGCAGCAGTCCCTCCGGGCGGCGCGGGCCCTGGCCGGGCGCGGCGGCCGGCTGCTGACGGCGGGCCAGGGCGCGCAGGGTGCCGGCGGCGAGCCGGGTGCCGAGCGGCAGGGTCAGCCGGGCCGCCCAGAGCGCGTCAGCCGGGGCGAGCCCGAACCGCCAGGGCGCGCCGGAGGCCAGGTAGAGGTCGGTGGGCCGGTCGGGGTCGGCGAACAGCAGCCCGCCGAGGGCGTCCAGGGAGCGCGACACCACCAGCGCCGCGCGCGGGTCGTCGCAGCGCACCTCGGGCTCCGCCCACGGGAGCGGGACGCCGGTGCCGCGGCCGCCCGGCGGGCGCGGGCCGGGCGCCGTGGTCTCCAGCGCGGCCCGCAGCTCGACCGACCAGCGCGCGCCCGGCTGGACCTCCAGGTCCCAGCGCAGCACGCCGGCTCCGGCCAGCACCGCGTGCGGAGAGGGCTGGGCGCTGACCGTGGCGCTGTGCGTGGGCCCCGCCCAGCGCAGCCCCGCGGACTGGACCTGGCCGGGCAGGTCCGGGGGCCGGTGGCCGGCGGCGATCTCGCCGACCGGGCCGAGGTCGGTGGCGAGCGCGATCTCCAGCGGCAGCCGGGCCGGGCGGCTGCCGGCGTTGCGCACCGTGACCGTCTCCACGCCGTCGGCGTGGCGCAGCCGCTCCACGGTGAGCGCCGGGTCCGGGTCGAGGTCGCCGGGCAGGCGGACGGCGCCCAGGAAGCGGGCCTGGGCCGCCGAGGTCAGGGTGCCCTGGAGCGGGAGCGGCTCGACCCCGCCGAGGCGCAGCTCCATCCGGGCCACCACCCGGAAGCCGGAGCGGTAGAAGCCGTGCAGGCCGTGGCCGCGCAGCTGGCCGTCGGGACCCGAGGCGGCCATCGCCGGCGCGTTCACGCAGAGCACCTCGTGGTGGGTGGCGGCCGGCTGCGGGCGCGGCGGCGCGGGCCGGGCCGGGCCGCCGGGACCGGCCGGCTGGGCCTGGTCCGGCCGGCCGGCCGGTCTCGGCGCGCCCACCACGCTCTCTGCGTGCGCGGCCTGTGGTGGCCTCATCGCGGTCACCGGACTCTCCTCCCCTCGGCGGTCCGGTGGCCGGTCAGGGCCGATGGGCCGCGAGCATGTTCGATCGCGTGCGTGCTGGTTCCGGGCCGGCGGACACCCCGCCGACCGCTGTGCCGTGTCTGGCCGTACCCGGTGCCGGGCCGTACCAAGCGGTGCCCCGTACCGAGTCGGCACCGGCCCCGCGTCGTTCGTCCCCGGACGTCGTCGCGCCCGGGTCCCGCCGTGCCCTCCGGCACACCGCCGGTCCCGCGGCCCGCCCGCGCCGGTGACGGCTCGGTGCCCGGGTGCGGCGCGGCGTCCCGTCCCCCGAGGGCGGTCGGCGCCCGGGCGCGGGGCCCCCGGGGTGAACGCCGGAGACCGGCGACAGGTCACGCCCGCCGGGCGCCCGGGCCCGGTTCCCGTCCGAGTGCCGCGACCTCCGTCGGCACGGCTGCCGCTGCCGGTCCGTCGTGCCCGGCCGCACGGACCTGCCGGGTGGGCGGTCGCGGGCGGTGGCCGTCGGGGCGGCCCCGGGCCGCGGTCAGGATACGGTGCGGGGGTCGCGGCCCCGCCACCGGCAACCCCGGCCGGGGCCGACACGACCGCTGTGACCAGCAGAGACCGAGGAGTTGTATGTCCACCGCCAGCCGGCTGCCCGGGATTGCCTTCACCGACCACGTCTTCCGGGTGCCGCTCGACCACGCCGCCCCGGAGGGCGAGCAGATCGAGGTGTACGCCCGCGAGGTGGTCGCCCCGGGCCGTTCCGAGGACACCGGCCTGCCGTGGCTGCTCTTCCTCCAGGGCGGCCCGGGCGGCAAGGCCGGCCGCCCGCTCGGCCGGGACGGCTGGCTGGAGCGCGCGCTCGACGACTACCGGGTGCTCCTGCTCGACCAGCGCGGCACCGGGCGGTCCACGCCCGCCACCCGGCAGACGCTGGCGCGGCGGGGCGGCGCCAAGGAGCAGGCGGAGTACCTGGCGCACTTCCGGGCCGACTCCATCGTGCGGGACGCCGAGCTGATCCGCCGCCGACTGCTCGGCGAGGACCGGCGCTGGAGCGTGCTCGGTCAGAGCTTCGGCGGCTTCTGCACCCTCACCTACCTCTCGATCGCTCCCGAGGGACTCGACCAGGCCTTCGTCACCGGTGGCCTGGCCGGCCTGCGCAGCTCCGCCGACGACGTCTACCGGGCCGCCTACCCGCGCGTCGTCCGCAAGAACGAGGGCCACTACGCGCGCTTCCCGCAGGACGTCGAGGCGGTGCGGCGGATCGCCGCGCACCTCGCCGACGCCCCCGCCGTCCTGCCCGACGGCGGGCGGCTCACCGTCGAGGCGTTCCAGGCGCTCGGGCTGCTGCTCGGCGGCGGCAGCGGCTCCGGGACCCTCCACTACCTGCTGGAGGAGGCTTGGGTGGAGGGCGCGGACGGCCCCGAGCTCTCCGACACCTTCCTGGCCGGCGCCCAGGCGCAGCTCTCCTTCGCGCAGGGCCCGCTCTACGCCGTCCTGCACGAGTCGATCTACGGCCAGCGCTCGGTCGACCCGGCCTGCACCGGCTGGTCCGCAGAGCGCGTCCGCGCGGAGTTCCCCGAGTTCGACGCCCGGGCCGCGCTGGCGTCCGGTGCGCCGGTGCTGTTCACCGGGGAGATGATCTACCCCTGGATGTTCGACACCGACCCGGCGCTGCGCCCGCTGAAGGAGACCGCGGAGCTGCTGGCCGCCCGCACCGACTGGGCCGACCTCTACGACCCGGCCCGGCTGGCCGCCAACGAGGTGCCGGTGGTGGCGGCGGTGTACCACGACGACATGTACGTCGACACCGCCGACTCGCTGGAGACCGCGCGGGCCGTGCGGGGGCTGCGGACCTGGGTCACCAACGAGTGGGAGCACGACGGCCTGCGGGTCAGCGGGGGCAAGGTGCTGGACCGTCTGATCGCGATGGCGCGCGGCGAGGCGTAGCCCGCCACCGGCGGCGGGGGCCGGGCGGGACGGGCCCGACCGCCCGCCCGCCGCGGCCGTGCGGACGTCACCGCGCATGACGCCCCACCGCCGCGCCGCCCACGCCCCGCAGCCGGCCCCGCCCGCAGCCGCCCGCCGGGAAGGGCGGCGGCCAGGACACCGGGCGGACGATCCGGGCCGTGCGCAGGACCCGCCGCCGCTCCCGCGCCAGGCACCCGGCCGCCGGAGCGGTGCCGGCACGGGCCCCGACGACTCCCGTGCACCGCGTCCGTACGGCGCGGGCCCCGGGGCCACCGCCATCGTCCGGAACGCCGCCGGTGCCGTCCCGCCCGAACGGCTCCCCGGCCGGGCGGTCGGGCCGCTCGGCCCCGCCGGTCGCCGTACCCTCCTCGCCCGCCGCCGCCACCGGACGGCCGCGCCGCCGACGGGCCCGGCGACGTGCCTTCCCGGGAGCGGGCCGGTCGGCGGCGGGGGCCGGCGCCGGGGACGGACCCGACACCGGCCCGGGATCCGGCTCCCGGTCCCCGGCCGACCCCTCGACCGTCCCCTCCGCCGCTGCCTCCCGTTCCTCCCGCTCCGTGCGGCGGCGGCGCTCCTCCGCCACGCTCGCCAGCAGCGCGTCCGGCGCGAAGCCGGCGTTCAGCGTCTCGTACAGCAGCTGTGCCAGCAGGTAGGAGGGGTGGCGGCGGAGCGTGTGGCCGAGCACCACCCGCGCGGTCGCGGTGTCGCCCGCGACCCACGACGCCCAGGCCAGCAGGGTGAGCGGCGGCGCGGCGCAGCTCTCGTACGGCGCCACGCAGCGGGTGGCCAGGAACCGCCAGAGCCGCTGGGCGGGCGCGAGCTCGGCCGGCCTGGCGTACTCGGCCGCGCGGTCCCGGACGATCCGGTCCTGGAGCGCCAGCAGCAGCCGCGCCGTCCGGTCCTCGTCGAGCGTCGTGGCCCCGGCCATGAACTCGGCGACGGCCGCGTCGAGCAGCGCGGCGTGCTCCCTCCGGTCGAGCGACAGCCGCCGCCCCGGCGACGGCCCGGCCCCGGCCCGGGCGAAGGCGCCCCGCAGGGCGTCCGCCCCGGGCGCTCCGACCGGGGCCAGCCCGGCCAGGATCTCCCTGCGGCTGCCGCGCGGCGCCAGGCCGGCGACGGTCGCCGCCACCGCGACCGGCCCGGGACCGGGCGTCCGGCGGATCGGGTGGCCCACCGGGTCGCAGCAGCCCTCCCGCGTGCAGAGGTAGGACCACCAACGGCCCGCCGAGACGCACAGCGACTCCTTCACCCGCACCCCACGGCCCTCGAAGGCCCGGTGCAAGCACTCCGCGAGCGGACGCAGCCGCTCGGCCACCAGCGGTCCGTGCTCCCCGCCGGGCCGCGGCCCGGCGGGATCCTGGCAGAGGTAGAGGAGGACCTGGACCGGCCGCTGGTCCTCCCGCTCGGAGAGCCGGACGAGGAGGGCGGCCGTCTCCTCCGCGGCGGCCTGCCACTCCTCGGCCGACTCGGGGATGTCCAGCCTGATCACCCCGCCCTGGTGCAGTCCGGGCGGCTGGAGGCCGACCGCGACGATGCTGTCGTCGGGGTAGAAGCCGAGCAGGTACGGCAGGACCTCGGCCATGTCGGCCGGGCCCCGCATGGTGATCGGACGGCCGTCGGGGCCGTCGCCGAAGGGAAGGGAGATGCGTTCGTCGGTCATGGCGGGAAGGCTGCCGCAATTCTCCGAAGCCCCCGGAAAATTCCTCCGGGCCTGTGGACAAACCCGGCCTGTGAATAACTCCTCCCCCGATCGGCGTATCACCGAGCCACTCTCCCGAGGGAAGAACAGCCGCCGTTCAGCAGACGAACGGATGGAACGACTCCCGGCCTCGCACCGTCCTCACCCCGTCCTCACCCCCTCCGCTCCCCTTCCTCGCCCACCGCCGTTCGCCCGTTGTCGGCTCCTCGGGGTTACATGGGGCCATGCAGCAGCCGAAGACCCACTCCACCGCCACCGCCGCCGACCGCGCCGAGGTCCGGGCGCGGGCCGAGGCCGTCCTGCGCGAGCTGGCCGGCCCCGGCGCCACCCTCCGCGAGGACCAGTGGACCGCCATCGAGGCCCTGGTCGTCGACCACCGCCGGGCCCTGGTGGTGCAGCGCACCGGCTGGGGCAAGTCCGCCGTCTACTTCATCGCCACCGCCCTGCTGCGGGCCCGCGGCGCCGGTCCGACGGTGATCGTCTCGCCGCTGCTCGCCCTGATGCGCAACCAGGTGGACTCGGCCGCCCGGGCCGGCATCCACGCCCGCACCATCAACTCCGCCAACACCGACGAGTGGGACGCCGTCCAGGCCGAGGTCGCCGCCGGGCAGGTGGACGTCCTGCTGGTCAGCCCCGAGCGGCTGAACAACCCCGACTTCCGCGACCACGTGCTCCCCAAGCTCGCCGCTTCCACCGGCCTGCTGGTGGTCGACGAGGCCCACTGCATCTCCGACTGGGGCCACGACTTCCGCCCCGACTACCGCCGGCTGCGCACCATGCTCGCCGAGCTCCAGCCGGGCGTCCCGGTGCTGGCCACCACCGCCACCGCCAACTCCCGGGTGACCGCCGACGTCGCCGAGCAGCTCGGCACCGGCGCGGGCGACGAGCACGCGCTGGTGCTGCGCGGCCCGCTCGACCGCGAGAGCCTCACCCTCGGCGTGCTGACCCTGTCCGACCCGGCGCACCGGCTGGCGTGGCTCGCCGACCACCTCGACCGGCTGCCCGGCTCCGGCATCGTGTACACCCTCACGGTCGCCGCCGCCGACGAGGTGACGGCCTTCCTGCGCGAGCGCGGCTTCACGGTGGCCTCCTACTCCGGCCGCACCGAGGACGCCGAGCGCCGCACCGCCGAGGCCGACCTGCTGGCCAACCGGGTCAAGGCGCTGGTCGCCACCTCGGCCCTCGGCATGGGCTTCGACAAGCCGGACCTCGGCTTCGTCGTCCACCTCGGCTCCCCCAGCTCCCCGATCGCCTACTACCAGCAGGTGGGCCGGGCCGGGCGCGGGGTCGACCGGGCCGAGGTGCTGCTGCTGCCCGGCCGCGAGGACGAGGCGATCTGGCGCTACTTCGCCTCGCTCGCCTTCCCGCCCGAGGAGCAGGTGCGCCGGACCATCGACGCCCTCGCCGAGGCCGGCCGGCCGCTCTCCACCGCCGCGCTGGAGCCCCGGGTAGACCTTCGCCGCACCAGGCTGGAGACCATGCTCAAGGTCCTCGACGTGGACGGCGCCGTCCGGCGGGTCAAGGGCGGCTGGACGGCCACCGGCCGGAGCTGGGAGTACGACACCGCCCGCTACGCCAAGGTGGCCGCCTCCCGGGAGGCGGAACAGCGGGCGATGCGCGAGTACGCGTCGTCCACCGGCTGCCGGATGGAGTTCCTGCGCCGGCAGCTGGACGACGAGCAGGCGGCGCCGTGCGGGCGGTGCGACAACTGCGCCGGGCCGCTGCACGGGCCGGAGGTCTCGGCGGAGGCGCTGGAGGCCGCCCGCGCCGCCCTCGGTCGGCCGGGCGTCGGCGTCGAGCCGCGCCGGCTCTGGCCGACCGGCATGGACGCGCTGGGCATTCCCCTCAAGGGCCGCATCCCGGCGGGCGAGCAGGCGGAGACGGGCCGTGCGCTCGGCCGGCTCTCGGACATCGGCTGGGGCACCCGGCTGCGCTCGCTGCTCGCCGACCAGGCCCCGGACCGGCCCGTACCCGGCGAGGTGGTCGACGCCCTGGTGACCGTGCTGGCCGACTGGGCGCGCGGCCCCGGCGGCTGGGCCGGCCCGGCGACGGCCGACGGCACCCGGCTGGAGCGGCCGGTCGGCGTGGTGACGATGGCCTCCGCCACCAGGCCGCAGCTGGTCGGCAGCCTCGGCGCCAGGATCGCCGAGATCGGGCGGCTGCCGCTGCTCGGGCAGTTCGCGTACGCGACCGGGCAGCCGCCGCACGGGTCGCGCAGCAACAGCGCCCAGCGGCTGAACTCGGTGGCGGGCGCGCTGGTCCTGCCGCCGGAGACGGCCGCGGCGGTGGCGGCGGCGGGCGGTCCGGTGCTGCTGGTGGACGACCTGGTGGACTCCGGGTGGACGGTCACGGTCGCCGCCCGGCTGCTGCGCCGCGCCGGGGCGGGCGCGGTGCTGCCGCTGGTGCTGGGGCTCCAGGGCTGACCGCCGCCCCGACCGGCCACCGGACCGCCGGATCGCCGGACCGCACCCGAACGGAGTAGTCACGGCCTCCGGGACGTGCCCGCACCCGGTCGGACCACGGCCCCGGCAGCGGCCGGGCCGGTTCCGGGCGGACGTGGAATATATCCGGCAGAACGTTGGCTTTCGGGCGGCGTTCATCATTTCATCGTTGCCGCTCCACCCCGTCTGCCCTGAGAATTGGACCGTACCCCGAGCCCGGTCCCTTCGACCATGCCTCCGGCGTACGCAGGCACCCGCGCGTCCGTGGGTCGGGAAGGAGGGTCGTGATCAGCGGCATCGACCGAGGTCAGTATCCCCTCGCCCGGAGTTCGGCCCCCAGACGGGTGCTCGATCTGGAGACCTGGACGGCCCTGGGGGTCCCGCTGCTCCGCGATCCCCGCGAGTTCGTCCTGGAACTGCACCGGCTCCACCTGCCCCAGCCCGGCACGGTGGTGGTCGCCGTCCTGGACGCGCTGCACCGGGTGACCGCCTCGGCCTCGTTCGCACCCTGGCCGCACGACGCGGACGGCTGGCTGCACCGCAACGCGATCCTCGCCCACCTGCGCCAGGTCACCGCGCACGACCTGCGGCTGCCCAGCCCGAGGCGGACGGCCGTCCTGCTGCGCTGCCGCGAGGGCGCGACCGGCTGGACGGAGCCGGACGGCGCCTGGATGTGGGCCCTGCGGGACGCGGCCGGCCTGCACGGGCTGCGCTGCGGGGCGTACGTCGCACTGACCCCGACCGGCTGGCAGATCCTCGGCGACGGGCGGAGCGGACGCAATCCGCACGCGGGTTCGTGGGCGCAGGGGCCGGTCCACACCGTGACGGAGCTGGCGCCCCGCACGGCGCGGGACACCCCGCGCGGCCAGCGGTCACCACGGTCCGGCCAGGCCGAGCGTCCATGGGGACCCGCCCGGGTCGCGGCGATCGAACCGGTCCGTCGCACCGGCACCCGCTGAGCGTCCGGCCACCGCCCCGCTACGCAGGACTCCGGTTCCGCCGACGCCGATTCGCCCGCCGGGGACCGGATCCCGCGCCAGGAGACCAGCGACCGGCGACCAGCGACCGGCGAGCGGGCACCGAAGGGGAAGCGCCCCGGCCCGGCACCAGGAGGGGTACCGGGCCGGGGCGGTCGTCAGGGCTCTCAGGCGGGCAGCCCGCGCGGGACCGGTGCCCCGGCGGCCGTGAGCGGCGCACCGGCACCGGCCGGGGCGGGGCCGCCGCAGACCACCAGCAGCGCCTCCGCGCGCCGCAGCGCCTCGGTGTAGGCCGCCGCGGCGCGGTCGGCCGGGCCGCCGTTGACGACCAGCACGACCACCGGCCGGCGGACCGGGCGGGTCAGCCCGGCGTCCGCGTAGAACACGTCGCCGCCCTCGGCGAGCTGCGCCCAGTAGCGCTCCTCGCCGAAGGAGAGCTCGTGCGACTGCCAGGGGTGCGCCGCGCCGACCGTCAGCACCAGGACGGCACCCGGATCGCGGCCGGCGTCCAGCAGCAGGTCGACGGTCTCGTCCGCGCGGTCCAGCGCCTCCGCCTCGGCGGCGGGGACGTGCCGGACCTCGACCGGCGCCGACCGGGGCGCGGGTCGCGGGAGGCTGGGCTTGGGGATCGGGTTCGGGCGCGGCGAAGGCCCCGGACGGTCCGCCCGTGCGGCCGCCGAACGCGGCGGCGCCGGCCGCGGCGGTGCAGGGCGGGGGCCCGGCACCGGGGCCGGCACGACACCGGCGGCCGACGGTACGGCGGTGGCCGCGCCGCCGGTGGCAGGCGCGCGGAGGGCTTGTGCGTCCGACTCGCGGGGGCTGGGAACGCCGGGGCCCGGGAGGCTCTCGTTAATCTCCGGCTCCTCGGGGAAGACAGGCATACCCGGATATCTATCAAATGCCGGTCGAACGCGCACGGGCGCCCCACCCATTGGGACGCGGGCCCGTGGGCCGCCGCGGGAGTTTCCAGACGTACCGTCAGAAACCGAGCGCGAGCTGTTCGCCGACGGACTCCGCGGTGCCCGCCCCACCGGGTCCGGGAACCGTGCGGATCCGCTTCAGGTGGCGCCACCTGGGCAGTCCGTCGAGGTAGGACCAGGAGAGGCGGTGGTGCTCGGTCGGCCCGAGTTCCTCCAGCGCGGCCCGGTGCACCGGGGACGGGTAGCCGGCGTTGTCGGCGAAGCCGAACTCGGGGTGCGCCTCGCCGAGATCGGCCATCAGACCGTCGCGGTGGACCTTGGCCAGCACCGAGGCGGCGGAGACGCAGATGCACGACTGGTCGCCCTTGATCACCGTGCGCACCCGCCAGGGGCCGCCGAGGTAGTCGTGCTTGCCGTCGAGGATCACCGCGTCCGGCTCCACCGGCAGCGCCTCCAGGGCGCGGACGGCGGCCAGTCGCAGCGCGGCGGTCATCCCGAGCTCGTCGCACTCCAGCGCCGAGGCGTGGCCGAGCGCGTACGCGGTGACCCAGTCGGCGAGCACGGGCGCGAGTGCCGCACGGCGGAGCTCGGTGAGCAGCTTGGAGTCGGTCAGCCCCTCCGGGGGCCGGCGCAGGCCGGTGACGGCCGCGCCCACGGTGACCGGCCCGGCCCAGGCGCCGCGCCCGACCTCGTCGAGGCCGACGACGACCTTGGCGCCGGCGCGGCGCAGCGAGCGCTCGACGGAGTGCGTCGGCGGGACGATGGGCATGGCGGGGTCCGTTCAGCTGGTCGGCCTCCAGCCTATGCCAACCGTCCACCCGCCAGGTCCGGCCCGGGGTAGCACCGGGGTAGCACCGGGGCAGCGCCGGAACAGCACGCCCCGGGCAGCACACCCCGGGCGGGATCAGGGCCGGATCAGCGGGACCAGCACCTCGTCGACCAGCTGGCCCGCGAACTCGGGGCCGACCTGACGGCCGCAGACCTTGATCCGGTACAGCAGCATCGCCGGGACGACGTCGGCGACCACCGGGGTGGCCGCACCGGGCCGGACGTCGCCGCGTTCGGCACCCCGCCGCAGGATTTCGAGGATCACGTCCTTGGTCGGCGCCAGCATCCGCCGGGTGATGAAGTCCTTGAACAGCTCCGCCTGGTCGTGGTCCAGCTCGGCCATCACCGCGCTCAACGCACCCCCCGCCCGCGAGCGCGCGACGGACACGAAACTCTCGACCAGGTGGTGCAGTTCCGCCCGGGCGGACCCGAGGGAAGGCGTGTCGGCAGGGCGTGGCAGAGTGGAGTCCAGGGCGTCGATGACGAGTTCGACCTTGGACGCCCACCGCCGGTACAGCGCGGCCTTCCCGGTCCGCGCGGCGCCGGCGACCCCCTCCATCGTCAGCCGCGCGAATCCGCCGGAGGTGAGCTGATCGAGCGTCGCTTCGAAGATCGCCGCCTCCAGCTCCTTCCCCCGCCGCCGCACCGGCCTGCCCAGGACCTCGGCAACGACCTGGACGGGGCAGGCGGCCCGCGCGGCCTCGGGCGGCTTCTGCGCCGCCGGGCCGGACGAGAGGCCGGTCGAGAGGCCGGCCGAGCGGTCCGCCGCGAGGCGCCGCACCAACTGATCCATTGTCACCAACCCTAAGGAACGCTTGCGTTCACAATCTCGGCAACGCTATCGTCCACCCTAGTGAACGATTCCGTTCCTTCATAGCCCGCGGGACGCCGCCGGGCCACGCCGGACCCCAAGGTCCGCAGCATACGAAGCAGTAGCCAGCAGGGGGCATCAACTTGGCTATCTCCGACACGCTCAGCAAGCAATCCCCATCACGAAGCGGGGGCAGTCCGAACAAGGGCATCACCCTGGCCGTCATCGCGGCCTCGCAGTTGATGGTGGTGCTCGACGCCACCATCGTGAACATCGCCCTGCCGCAGATCAGGGACGCGCTGGACTTCTCCACCACCAACCTGGCGTGGGTGATCAACGCCTACACCCTGACCTTCGGCGGCCTGCTGCTGCTCGGCGGACGCGCGGGCGACATCCTCGGCCGGCGCCGGGTCTTCATAGCCGGCACGCTGCTGTTCGGTCTGGCCTCGCTGCTCGGCGGCTTCGCCCAGGACGGCGGCATGCTGCTGGCCGCCCGCGCGCTCCAGGGCATCGGCGGCGCGATCTGCTCGCCCACGGCCTTCGCCCTGATCGCCACCAACTTCGACGAGGGGCCCGAGCGCAACCGGGCCTTCGGCGTGTTCTCCGCGGTGGCCGGGTCGGGCGCCGCGATCGGCCTGCTGGCCGGCGGTGTGCTCACCGAGTACCTCGACTGGCGCTGGGTCTTCTTCGTCAACGTGCCGATCGCGATCCTCATCGCCTTCGCCGCACCGCGCTACATCGCCGAGTCGGAGCGCCACCCCGGCCGCTTCGACCTGCCCGGCGCGCTCACCTCGACGCTCGGCCTGGTCGGCCTGGTCTACGGCTTCATCCGCGCCGCTTCGGACGGCTGGAAGGACCCGTTGACGCTCGGCTCCTTCGCCGTCGGCGTGATCCTGATGGTCGCGTTCGTCTTCGTCGAGGCCCGCACCGCGCAGCCGATCACCCCGCTGAAGCTGTTCGCCGACCGCAACCGCACCGGCGGTCTGGTGATGATGCTCTGCCTGGCCGCCGCCATGTTCGGCATCTTCTTCTACATCACCCTCTTCGTGCAGGGGCCGCTGGACTACAGCCCGCTCAAGGCCGGCTTCGCGTTCATGCCGATCAGCGCCGCGATCATCGTGGCCGCCCAGCTCGCCTCCAACCTGCAGGGCAAGTACGGCCCGAAGCCGTTCATGGCGGGCGGCTCGCTGCTGGTCGCGATCGGCCTCAGCTGGCTGACCCTCATCGACGCGGACAGCGGCTACGTGGACGGCGTCCTCGGCCCCACGGTGGTCTTCGGCTTCGGCATGGGCCTGGTCTTCGTCCCGGTGATGCTGCTCTCCGTCGCGGGCGTCTCCGGGCAGGAGACCGGCGCCGCCTCCGGCCTGCTGAACTCCATGCAGCAGATCGGCGGCGCACTCGGCCTGTCGATCCTGACCACGGTGTTCGCGCGCTACGCGACCAGCGAGGCCGAGGTGCAACTGCCCGGCTTCATGGCCACCGCCACTCCGGAGCAGCAGGCCTGGCTGATGGAGAAGCACGAGTTCCCGCAGGGCACCACCGCCGCCAACGAGGTGCTCGCGCAGGGCATCTCGCACGGCTTCATCGTGGGCGCCGCGATGGCGGTCCTGGCCTTCGTGGTCGCGGCCGTCGTGATCAAGGCCAAGGCCGCGGACCTGCCGTCGGACACCGCCGGCGTCGCGATGCACTGACGGCCGCCCACCAGGGGGAGGCGGCCGGACGGGCAGGGGCCGGACGGGAGCAGCACGCTCCCGGCCGGCCCCTCGCCGTTCCCGCAGCCACCCGGCCGGTCCGGGCCCGGTTCAGCCGCCGAAGGTGAACTCGTGGCGGAGCCCGACCCGGTCGCAGGCGTACTCCCGCCCCGTGAGGCGGTCGGCCGGCGGGCGCTCGGCGAGGATGTCCCGGGCCCGCGCCCCGGCCAGGCTGGCGGCGTACCAGGGGGCGGGGCCGGCCTGCGCCAGGTCGGAGGCGATGACGCCGAGCGCGCAGGTCCGGTAGTCCCCCGGCAGCCGGTCCAGGGCCGGGACGGCGTCCGGCGAGAGGCCGCGGACGTTGCGCAGGTCGATCTGCCCGGTCCGCTCGAAGCGGGCCACGTTGTGCTCCGCGACCAGCGCGTCCGGCCCGACCAGCCCGTACCCGGCGGCGGCCAGCGCCGCGCTGAGCACCACCGCGCGCGGCAGCCAGCCGGCCGACGGGGTGAGGCCCGCCGCGATCAGCAGCAGGAAGACCACGCCCAGCCAGAGCTCGACCGCCAGCACCCAGAGCCGCAGCGCGGTGAGCCCGGAGGCGTCCACGTAGAACCACATCCGCCCGAGCGCCGAGGCCACCACGACCAGGGTGAGCAGGCAGAGCGCGCCGAGCAGCAGCCGTGCGAGCCGACGGTCGGCCCCGGTCGCCCGCGGCGCCCAGCGCTTGGCGAGCGCGACCACCACCAGGGTCAGCACGGTGATCACGAGCAGTTGCCAGAAGCCCTGCCGGGCGTACTCGGAGCGGCTCATCCCGGTCCGCTCCAGCACCGACTCGCCGCCGCCGAGCACCACCACCGCCTGCACCACCGCGAAGGCGCCGAACATCAGGTTCAGCGCGGCCAGCGGCAGCGCCCACTCCAGCCGGCTCCTGGCCCGGCCCGGCCGGACCGGGGTGCGGTCCCAGCGGCGGGGGCCGGCCGCGATGTGGGCGAAGCCCAGGGCGGCGGCCAGGCCGAGCACGAACAGGGCCACCCGGGACGGGAGTTCGCCGAGGTCCAGGCTGGGCACGAGACTCCCGAGGACTTCGGCCATGGCCGCGTCGGCGCCGGCGAACAGGGTGCCGAAGACCGCCAGCAGCACGGCCGCCACCAGGCCGCCCTTGAGCACCGGAGCCACCCGGCCGCGGGCGTTCCCGCCGCTGCCGCGCAGGCTCCGCCGGGCCCACCCGAGAGCCGGCACGAGCTGCCAGAGCAGGCCGGGCAGTGCGAGCAGGACGCCGCTCCAGCGCCGCCCGCCGTACAACGCCAGCGAGGCCAGCCCGACGGCCCAGACCGTGCTCAGCACCACCGGCCAGCCGGCCTCGTACAGCGCCGGGACGGCCAGCAGGGCGAGCGCGAGCGCGCTCCACGCGGCGGTCCAGACGCGCAGCCGGCGGCCCGCCGCGCGGGCGGCCGTCCCGGCACCGACGGTGGCGAGCGCCGCGCAGAGCAGCAGGTTGACGCCGAGTCCGTCCATCAGCAGCACGGACGCCAGCAGGCCGGTGAGCACCGCCGCCAGCACCGTCCGGCCGGTGGCCGGGGCCTTCCGGTCCGGGTCACTGGGCCGCAGCCAGGCGAACGGCCGCGGCGCGGGCACCTGGGGTGCGCGGGACCCACCGGACCCGGGTCCGGGCCCGTAGCCGAGAGCCGGGCCGAAGCCGGGTGCGGTCCCGGCAGCGGAACCGGCCCCGGCGCCGCCGGGCGGCACTCCGTCCGCCGCCGGCGTGCTGAATCCGGACATGGTCTCCCCCTCAGAGGTCGGGTGGGCGTGCGGAAGCCGCCCTCCGGGCGGTCCGCCGACGGGCACGCGGAACCACACCGGCAGGACACCGGGCACCACGGCCGAAGCCGACTGTAGACCATTCTGAACAAGTTCAAAAAGACTGGACCCGGCCCCGTCACACCCCTGTGACAGAGCCGGGTCCGAGGTCCCGGCGCGCTCCCGGACGCAGGCGGCCCCGCGCCGCCCCCGTCAGTACGTCCCGTACAGCGAGTACCGGAACGCGTCCTTCACGGCCGGCCCGAAGTCCGCCGGCCACGTACCGAACGGCACCACCGTGTTGCTGTAAGCGCCCTGTCCGGCGGCACCCGTCGAGTAGTGCATGTTGTTGACCGTCGAACTCGTCCCGTTGCTGTTGTAGACGAACCAGTACGAGGTGCCGGCGCTCAGCGTGAGGTCCAGCGGCAGCGAGTTCCACGCGTTGGCGGTCAGCGTCCCGGTCGCCGTGGTGGCCACCAGCGCCCCGGGCGAGCCGGCCTCATCGGTGTAGACGGCCAACTGGTACCGGTTGCCGGGAGCCGCGCCGACCGGGCCGACGTGCACGCTCAGCGAGGTGAGCGCCACCGGGTCGGCGCCGGTCGTCACCCGGCTGCCGTTGAGGTGGTTGGAGTCGGTGTCGTCGGTCAGCGAGCCCACCGCCGGGTTGCCGATGGTCCGCGGCTCCGCTCCCCCGGTGGTGAACGTGAACGCGTACGGCGTCGCCGAGGCGTTCCCCGAGAGGTCCCGCACGCCCTGGACGCTCGCGGTGTACCCGGTGGTCGGCGCGAGCGGGGCGGCCGGGGTGAACACCACCCCGTTCGCCGCCGGGTCGAGGCCGACCGTCCCCGCGACGGCCGCGCCGCCCGCCGTGGGCCGCAGGGTGACCGACCCGCCGGTCACGCTCGCCGGGTCCAGCGGCTCGCCGAAGGAGAACCGCACCGCCGTGCCCGGCGCCACCCCGCTCGCGCCCGCGGCCGGCGTGGTGCCGGTCACCGTCGGCGCGGTGGAGTCATGGCCGTACTCGGCCGCGTACGCGCCCACCGCGCCGTCGAAGAACGCGTACGCCACGCCCTTCACCGTCTCGACCCGGTACGGCACCGGGCGGCCGCCGGAGGTGATGCCGGTGAGCGTGCCGGAGGCCGCGTTGAACGGCAGCATCGCGCGCAGCCCGTTGGCCCCGCCGGTGATGTCGAAGGTCAGCGAGCCCCCGCCCCCGGCGGCCGCGTGCCAGGCGAGCTTCGCGAACGCCGAGCCGTTGCGCCCGTCCAGCCAGGTGAGCATCTGCCGCCCGGACACCACCGGCACGCCCCGCGCCTTGGCGGCGGCGATCACCGCGTCCGAGGCGGCGGAGGCGGCGAAGTCGGTGTGGAGGTTGGCGGTCAGCGCCGCGTAGTAGCCCTGCGCGCCGTACGCGGCGTCGAGCAGGGTGGTGACGGTGCCCGGGTACGACTGGCCGGACTCGTCGGTGAGCTGGGTGGTGGCCTGGTACGCGTCGATCACACCGCCGTCGGTGTCGGCGAAGCGCATGATCTGCGCCGTGCCGTTGAAGTAGCCGGGCCGGTCCCGGGTGAAGCTCGACGGGTAGAAGTAGTAGTCGGTGTCCAGCCGGATCCCGTTGGCCAGCTTGGTCTTCGCCTGGGTGGCCCAGTCGTCCCACTCCACGCAGTGCGTCCGGCTGCTCGCCGGGTTCGGCAGCCCCGGGTACGCGGCCCGCCAGGCGGCCAGCTGGTCCCGGTAGCGGCTCTGCAGGGCCGAGGCGGTGCCCCAGGGCCGGCAGTCGGTGGTGATGTGCACGCCGATCTCGAAGCCCTGGTCGCTGTACGCCTTGGCCTGGGCCGGGGTCAGCGGGTCCTCCGGGTAGATGTACGAGGAGCCGCGCACGCACTCCCAGTCGGCGACCGAGCAGCCGGGCGGGCTCTGCGCGAGGTAGCCGTCCCAGCGGCCGGCCGTGCCGCCGACGCCGTGGTCGTCGCCGGTCATCACCACCACGGCCTTGACGTCGCGCGGGAAGTACCAGAACCGGGGCAGCGGCTTGTCGCCGGAGGCCAGCTGGGTGAGCAGGTTGGCGAGCAGCCGCTGCTGCTCGTCGGCGATCGGGATCAGCGCCTTGTCCAGGTCGTTCCAGTCCGGTTGGCCGTCCGTGCCGAAGAACATCTCGCTGGCCTGGTAGCCGTCGACGCCGTCGCGCTGCTGGCCGGCCCAGGCGGGGTTGCCCTGGCGGGTCTGCACCACGGACTTGGCGAGGTCGTAGCTGAACGCGGCGGCCCGGCCGGCGCCGGTGGCGCGCAGGGTGACCGCGGGGTTGGCGGTCGCGGTCGTGGCGTCGCTGTACAGGGTGGCGACGGCGGTGGCGCCGTTCAGCGTGTAGAGGTCGGCGGCGCCGTGGTAGCCCATGGTGGCACCGGTGATCCCGGCGCCGGGCGCGGCGCCGGTGTCGACCTTGAGGTAGGCGTCGGCGCGGGTGCCGGCCGCCGGGGTGAGCCCGAACAGCGGCGCGAGCTGCTTGTCCGGGCGCATCGCCACCAGCCGTCCGCCGCCGTTGGTCCAGCTGCCGAACAGGTTCGCCTGGGCGGCGGTGAGCGGCATCTCGCCGAGCAGCACCACGTCGGCGGAGGCCAGCACGGCGCCGGTGACGGCGGAGATGTCCACCTGGCGGTAGGCGTTCAGCCCCTCCGCCTTGAGGATCTCCGCCAGGTAGCGGGTGTACGGGTCGGCCTGGCTGGTGACCAGCAGGACCGGGCCCTCCCCGCCCGGCCCGGCGCCCGGGACCTGCGGCGGGGCCACCTCGGCGGTGTACGTGGCGTAGATCGAGAAGCTCGTCGGACTGGTGCTCACCGGGCCCACGGTGGCCGGCCAACTGCCGAACGGCTGCCCGCCGTTGCCGTAGGCGCTGGTGCCGCCCGGACGGTAGCGGAGGTTGTTGACGGACGGGTTGGAGCCGTTGGTGTTGTAGGCCAGCCAG
This sequence comes from Kitasatospora sp. NPDC057500, assembly GCF_042802195.1. Taxonomy (NCBI): domain Bacteria; kingdom Bacillati; phylum Actinomycetota; class Actinomycetes; order Kitasatosporales; family Streptomycetaceae; genus Kitasatospora; species Kitasatospora sp. NPDC057500. Next base: position 37,123 of record NZ_JBHVER010000006.1, read on the forward strand.
TAGGGGGTGTTGGCGGCCAGGGTGGCCGCCACCGCGACGGTGTTCCAGCCCGGCCCGGCGAGGGTGGCGGTGGCGCTGCTCGCCAGCAGGGCGCCCGGGCTGCCGCCGTTGTCCTGGTAGACCGCCGTCTGGAACCTGTTGCCGGGCGCGGCGTCCACGCTCTCCACGTACACCGAGATGCTGCTGACCGTGCCGCCGGACGAACCGGTCACGTAGCGCGAGGCGTTGAGGTAGTGGGAGTCCGCGGTGTCGACGGCGGTACCGGGCTCGGTGCTGCCCAGTGTCGCCGTGACGGCCGCCGCCGGGGGCGCGCCCGGTCCGACGGCCAGCGCCGCCGCCGTGGCGAGGGCCGCCAGCAGGCCCACGGCCCGGCGCCCCCACCACCCGCCACCCCTGTGCCCGCCCCTGCCCGTGTTCGCCATGACCGCCCCCCTGTGTCACCTCGGCCGACTCCCCACAACGGTGTACCGGCTGCCCGCCGACCGTGTCCACGAAATCGCCACATTCGCCGTAGAACGGCGTGAAACCCGACGCTCCCCGGGGAGAGCGGCGTCAGCCCTTGACCGAGCCGGCCAGCAGCCCTCGCACGAAGTACCGCTGGAGCGCGAAGAACACCACCAGCGGGATCACGATCGACAGGAACGCCCCCGCCGTGAGCAGCTCCCACCGCCCGCCGAAGGAGCCGGACAGCTGCGCCAGCCGGACCGTCATCGGAGCCACGTCCGGCGTGCCGCCCGCGAAGGTGAGCGCCACCAGCAGGTCGTTCCAGACCCAGAGGAACTGGAAGATCGCGAACGAGGCCAGCGCGGGGGTGCAGAGCGGCAGCACGACGGAGCGGAAGATCCTGAAGTGCGAGGCGCCGTCCACGACCGCCGCCTCCATCAGGTCGCGCGGCAGCTGGGCGATGAAGTTGTGCAGCAGGAAGATCGCCAGCGGCAGCGCGAACATGGTGTGCGCCAGCCAGACCGGCGCGTAGGTGCCCTTGAGGTCCAGCGCGGGCAGCAGCGTCAGCGGGCCCAGGTGCACCCCGCCCGAGAACAGCTTGAGCAGCGGGATCAGCGCCATCTGGATCGGCACCACCTGGAGCGCGAAGACCACGAAGAACAGCGTGTCGCTGCCCCGGAACCGCACCCAGGCCAGCACGTACGCGGCCATCGCCGCCAGCACCAGCGGGAAGACGGTGGCCGGCACGCTGATCGCCAGCGAGTTCACCAGGAAGGGCATCAGACCGGTGGAGACACCGGATCCGCCCTCGAACAGCACCGTGTGGTAGTTGTCCAGGCCGAGGTCGGGATGGAGCAGGGCGTTCCACCAGCCGTCGGTGGTGACGTCCTGCTCGGGACGCAGCGAGGTGACCAGCAGACCGATGGTGGGGACGGTCCACAGCACCGTCACCGCGATCACGAAGACCGAGGCGAGCGGGGAGGAGAAGGCCTTCCGGACGGCGTTGCCGTCGCGCCGTACGCTCATCGGACCGCACGCTCCTTGCGCAGCTGGAGGATGTTGTAGGCCACCAGCGGCAGCACCGCGAGGAAGAGGATCACCGCCAGCGCGCTGCCCCGCCCGGTGTTGAACTGGACGAAGGACTGCGAGTACATCTCGTTGGCCAGCACCTGGGTGCCGAAGTTGCCGCCGGTCATGGTGCGGACGATGTCGAAGGCCTTCAGCGTGGTGATCATCACCGTGGTGAGCACCACCACCGTCGTGGTGCGGATCATCGGCACCGTGACGTACCAGAACAGCCGCACGCCCTGGGCGCCGTCCAGCCGGGCCGCCTCGGTGACGTCGTCCGGGATCGCCTTGATCGCCGCCGAGAGGACGACCATCGCGAAGCCGGTCTGCACCCACACCATCACGGCCATCAGCAGGAAGGTGTTGAGCGGCTGGGAGAGCATCCAGTTCGGCGGATCGTCCCAGCCCAGCGCGATCGCCGTCTGGCTGAGCAGGCCGATCTGCTGCTGCGAGGGGTCGCGCGCCTCGTAGACGAACTTGAAGATGATCGACGCGCCGACCAGCGAGATCGCCATCGGCATGAAGATCAGCGACTTGTAGACCGCCTGGCCGCGCATCCGGTCCACCAGCAGGGCCAGGACGAGGCCGAGCACGGTGGCCGCCAGCGGAACGACCACCAGCCAGAGCAGGGTGTTGACCAGCACCTCGCGCATCGGGTCGTTGGTGAACGCCCAGCCGAAGTTCTCGCCGCCGACGAAGCGGCTGCTGTCGTCGTTGTACAGGCTCAGGTAGACCGTGCGGACCAGTGGCGCGATCAGGCCGACCAGCAGCAGCACCACCGCCGGGCCGAGCAGGACCAGGACGGCCAGCGGGCGGGCGATCCGACCGGAGGCGCGCCCGGCGGCCAGGAAGACCAGCAACAGGACGCCCAGGAAGCCGGCGATCGCTCCGAAGCCGTTGCCGAACTTGACCATCGCGTCGCCCCAGGCGCCGGCGGAGAGGGACATGACGGGACGTCCTTTCCCAACGGAGGGCGGAGTACGGAGGGCGGAGAGCGGGAGTGGTGCCTTCCCGTACAGGGCGCGGCGGGGAGCGCACGGAGGGGAGGGCAGGGAGGGGCGGGCGGTGCGGGTGGGTGGTCCCGCACCGCCCTTCGGCAGGTGGTCCTGTGACGCGCGCCGCTACTGCGGCCAGGCGGCGTCGATGTCCGCGGCGGTCTTCTGGATCGACTGGCCCTCGGCGAACCAGGCGGTGAGCGACTTCCATTCCTGCCCGGAACCGACCGCGGCCGGCATCAGGTCCGAGCCGTCGAACCGGAACGTCGCCGTCGGGTCGGTGAGCGCGTCGGCGGAGATCCGGTCGATCGGATCGGTGTACAGGCTCTTGTCCACGCCCTGGTTGGCCGAAACCCAGCCGGTCGCGGTCCGCACCCGGCTGCTCGCCCAGTCGCTGCTGGACAGGTAGTTCTGCACCGCCTGCACCTCGGGCCGGCTCGCGAACGCGGTGAGGAACTCCCCGCCGCCCTCGACCGGGTTGGGCACCGACGGGTTCACCGCCGGCAGGTTGAAGGCGAAGATGTCGCCCTCGGGACCGATCCGGGTGTCCTTGGGCCACTGCGCCTTGTAGAAGGACGCCTGCTGGAGCATGAAGCACTTGCCGGTGAGGATCGGCGTGCCCGCGTCCTGGAAGGTCGTGGTGGCGATCGACTTCACGTCGCCGTAGCCGCCGTTGACCCAGGCCGGGTTCTGCATCCAGTCGGCGACCGTCTTCATCGCCGCGGTGATCTTCTCGTCGGAGAACTTCACCTGGTGGTTGACCCACTGGTCGTACACCTCGCCGCCGTGCGAGCCGAGGACCACCTCCTCCAGCCAGTCGGTGGCCGGCCAGCCGGTGGCCGTGCCGGAGGCGATGCCGCCGCACCACGGCTTGCCGCCGCCGGCCTTGGCGATCCGGTCGCTGAGCGCCATCAGGTCGGCCCAGGTCTTGGGCACGGTGTAGCCGGCCTGCTTGAAGGCCTTGGGCGAGTACCAGACCAGGGACTTCATGTTGGCGCTCATCGGCGCGGCGTAGAAGGTGCCGTTGACCGAGCCGTAGGTCTTCCAGACCGGGCTCCACTTCGCCTGGTTGGCCACCGTCTGCTCGGGCGGCTTGGCCACCTTGCCGCTCTTGACCATCTGCGCCAGCAGGCCGGGCTGCGGGATGATCGCGAAGTCCGGGGCGTTGTTGCCGCTCACCCGCACCGGCAACTGGGACTCGAAGTCGTTGCTGCCCTCGTAGCTGATCCTGATGCCGGTGCACTTGCTGAAGTCCGCCCAGGACTTCTCCAGGTTGTCCGACTCGGGGCTGAGGATCGAGGCGAAGACCGTCACCGTCCTGCCCGAGTGGCCGGCGTACGGCTGGTACTTGGCGCAGTCACCGAACAGGGTCTGGCCACCGCCCGACCCTCCCGAACTTCCGGAGCCGCCGGAGCTGTTGGTACAGGCCGCGGTCAGGGCCGCGACGGCCAGCAGGGCCACGGCGGCCGGTCGGCGGCGCCGTGCTGCGGATGCGGCCGCGGGCACCGCAGTCGTGGACGGCACGGTCGGGGTGGGAGTCAATGCGGTCCTCCTCGCCAGGGCGTGAACGCTCGGCTGTACGACAGAACGACATTGCGCTGTACCGGAGTTCGACATTCGACGTTCGACATGGACGCGGCGGCCGGCCGATCCAAAGACGTTAACGCAGCCGCCACGTGCCGCCAAGGTCCGATCGCGGCCTTCGCTCCCGTGTGCCCCAGTTGTGACCCGCAAGCCGGTTCGGCCCCGCCGGGAAGGACCGGACGGGGCCGAACATCACAAGGAGAAACGATTCTTCGTCAGAAGAGCCGGACCGGAAGCTCCTTCAGCGCGTTCACCACCAGCGAGCCGCTCGGCCGCAGCTCCTCGTCCGGCACCGCCAGCGAGAGGTCCGGGAACCGCTCGAACAACGCCGGCAGCGCGATCCCGGCCTCCAGCCGGGCCAGCGGCGAGCCCGGGCAGACGTGCGGGCCGTGCCCGAACGACAGGTGCCGGGCCGGGTCACGGGTGACGTCGAACACCTCGGCGGTCACCCCGTGCTGCGCCGGGTCCCGGCCGATCGCGTTGTACGAGATCAGCACCGGTTCGCCGCGCGGGATCACCGTGCCGCCCACCGGCACGTCCTCGGCGGCGAACCGGAATAGGAAGTTGCTGGTCGGCGGCGTCCAGCGGAGCGACTCCTCCACCACCGCGTCCCAGCCGGCCTTCCCCTCCCGCACCAGCGCCAGCTGGTCCGGGTGCGCGAGCAGCGCCCGCACCGCGTTGCCGATCAGGTTCACCGTGGTCTCGTGACCCGCCGCGATGATCACCCGCAGGGTCGCCGCCGCTTCCGCGTCGGTCAGCGCCCCGCCCTCCGCGTCGGCCAGCAGCAGCACGCTCGCCAGGTCGTCGCCCGGGGCCGCGCGGCGCTGCGCCACCACGCCGTTGACGAAGGCGTTCAGCCCCGCGATGGTCGCCTGGATGCCCTCCGGGTTCGGCCGGGCGCCGAAGAACCGCTCGTAGAGGTCCCGCAGACGGCCGTGCTCCGACTCCGGCACGCCCAGCAGCGAGCAGATCACCGTCATCGGCAGCGGGAAGGCGAAGGCCGACTTCAGGTCCACCACCGGCTCCCCCGCCGCCAGGATGTCCAGCAGGTCGCGGGTGATCGCCTCGACCCGCGGGCGCATCAGCTCCACCTGGCGCGGGGTGAACGCGTGCGCCACCAGGGCGCGAAGCCGGCGGTGCTCGGCGCCGTCGGTGGTCACCATGCTCGGGCCCGGCACCGCCAGGCCGATCAGCGGCCAGGTCTTCGGCACGTCCCCGCGCTGGTACGCCGCCCAGTGCCGGGCGTCCTTCACCAGCCGGGCGTCGGTCAGCAGCTCACGGGCGGCGGCGTGCCGGGTCACCGCCCAGGCGGCGACACCGCCGGGCAGTTCCACCGGCACCACCGGTCCTGCGGCGCGCAGCAGCGCGCCCTCGGCGGCGTTGTCGCGCGCCAGCGGGTCGAGGGCGATCGGGGCGGGGACGGTCATCGGATACAGCTCTCCTTCGGTTCGGTCCTGCGGTTCCGAGGTCCGGCGGTCCCGGAGTCACCGGGGTCCTGCGGCCCCGAGGCGCCCGGGGCCCTGCGGCCCCGGGTCCGCGCCGTGCTCGCGCGTCAGCCCGCGTACCCCGGCGTGAACGACACCGGCAGCGCCACCAGCCCCCGCACCCAGGCCGACGGCCGCCACACCAGCGCGTGCTCGGCCACCGCAAGCCGCAGGTCCGGCAACCGGTCCAGCAGCACCTCGACCGCCGTCGTCGCGATCACCTCGGCCGCCTCCTGCGCCGGGAACGGGCAGCCGTGCTCGCCGTACGAGTAGCTCAGGTACGCGCGGTTGCCGTCGGCCGGCCGCCCGTCCGCCTGGCGCACCGACGGATCCGCGTTGGCACCCGCGAAGCCCAGCAGCAGCATGTCCCCGGCGGCGATCCGCTGCCCGCCCAGCCGGGTGTCCCGGACCGCCCAGCGGCCGGCGAAGATCTGCGTCGGGGTGTCCTCCCAGAGCGCCTCGTTCAGCGCCTGGCTGATGCTGCGCCGCCCGCCGGACAGCGAGGCGGCGAACCGCTCGTCGGTGAGCATCAGCCGCAGCGCGTTGGAGACCCAGTACGAGCAGGGCTGGTGGCCGGCGATCAGCAGCACCCGCAGGTCCCGCATGATCTCCTCGTGGGTCAGGCCGGCCGGGTGCGCCAGCATCCGCGAGGCGACGTCGTCGCCCGGGTGCGCGGCCTTCTCCTCGACCAGCTCCAGCATCACCGCGAGCAGCCGCTGCGCACCGGCCGGCGCGTCCGCGCCGCCGTCCAGCATGGTCAGCAGGGCGCCGATGAGCACCGGCGCCTGCTCCTCGCTGAGCCCGAGCACCCGGCAGAGCACCAGCAGCGGCAGCCGGTGCGCGTACTCGGCGACCAGGTCGGCCTCGCCGCGCCCGGCGAACCCGTCGATCAGCCGGTCGGCGAGCTCCTCGCAGTGCTTGCGCAGCTCGTACGGGTCGACGGCGGCCAGCGCGTCGGTGACCGCCCGCGAGCGCCGGACGTGCTCCTCGCCCTCGGCGTAGAGGATCGACGGCGCCGGGGCCATCATCGGCTTCAGCGGCCAGTCCTCGGGGATCGCCGCCCAGCCCGTCCAGCGGGAGGAGTCCCGGCCGAACAGCTGCGGCTGACCCGTGACCAGTTGGAGTTCGCGGTAGCCGATCACCAGCCAGGCCGGCACCCCGCCGGCCAGCTCCACCGGCGCGACCGGGCCGTGCGCGGCCCGCATCTCGCGGTAGACCTGGGAGGGGTCGGTCTGGAAGCGCGGCCCGTACAGCGGGACGGCACCGGCGTGCGCCGGGCAGCCCGGCGGCGGGGTGGCGGCGGGCTCGGTCACGGGGTGCTCTCCTCAAGGACGTCAAGGACGGGGACGGCGGCGGCGCCGGGGGCGGGACGGCCCGCCGACTCGGCCTCGACCCGGGCGGTCAGATGGCGGACCAGCTCGATCAGCACCTGCTTGCCGGACTCCCGGTCCCGGGCGTCGCAGTCCACCAGCGGCACCTCGGGCGGCAGGTCGAGCGCCTCGCGGACCTGCTCCAGGGTGTGGGCCGGCTCGCCGAAGTTGTTGCGGGCGACGATGAACGGGGTGCCGTGGTGCTCCAGCCGGTCGATGGCGTACCAGGAGTCCTCCAGCCGCCGGGTGTCCACCAGCACGACCGCGCCCAGGGCGCCGCTGAACAGCCGGTCCCAGAGGAACCAGAACCGCTCCTGCCCCGGCGCCCCGAACAGGTACAGCACCTGGCTGGCGGAGAGGGTGATCCGGCCGAAGTCGAACGCGACCGTGGTGGACCGCTTGCCCCAGGCGCCGGTGGGGTCGTCGATCCCCTCGCCGGCCTTGGTCATCACCTCCTCGGTGTTCAGCGGACGGATCTCGCTGACCGCGCCGACCAGGGTGGTCTTGCCGACGCCGAAGCCGCCGACCACGACGATCTTCAGCGCGTTGTCGGCGGTGCGGCGCAGCGGCGTCCGCCCGCTCGGGCGCGCGTCCCGGCCCTCAGAGCTGTTGGAGTCCATGCAGCACCTGCTTCAGCGTGTCGAGATCGGGCAGCCTGGCCCTGGTGGGCGCGAACCGGGGGTGGCGGGCGGTGATCGACCCGGCCTCCAGCAGGTCGCCGAGGAGGATCTTCACCACCGACACCGGCAGCGCCAGCTCCGCGGCGACCTCCACCACGGCGGTCGGCGCCTCGCACATCCGCAGGATGCGCGCGTGCTCCGACTGCATGCCCGACGCCGGCTCCCGCTCGGCGACGATCAGCGTGACCAGGTCGAACGCGTTCTCCGGGGCCCGGCTGCGGCCCCTGGTGATGGTGTACAGGCGGTCCGGGTCGTCGTCCCGGCCCGGCACGGCCGGCCGCCCGTCGGTGCTCCCCCCGCCCCCGCTCATGCCGGGGCGCTTCCGTCGGCCGCCCGGCCGTCCGGGCCCTCGGCGTCCTCCCGGGCGGGGGCGCTGAGGTGGACGCCGATCTGCTCGATCAGGCCGTGCATGTTGTGGCCGACCACGCCGACGTCGGCGTCCTCGTCGGTGACCACGGCGAGGTGGGCGCCCTCGCCGGCCGCCACGATGCACAGCACGCCGCCGTGGAACTCGGTCATCGACTGCCGCACCCCGCCGGTGCCGTCGCCGAACTCGATGGACGCGCCGTGCGCCAGGCTCTGCAGGCCGGAGGCGATGGCGGCGAGCTGGTCGGCCCGGTCGTTGCCGAGGCCGGAGGTGTGGCAGAGCTTGAGGCCGTCGGCGGAGAGCACCAGGGCGTGCCTGGTGCCGGGGGTGTTGGTCAGCAGGTTCTCCAACAGCCAGTCGAGGTCGCGGTCGGTGGCACTGCTCATCAGGAGTCCTTCTCGGTGACGGGGGAAACGTCGGACGCGGGGACGGGGTCGGCGGCGGACGGGGTGGCCGGGGCGTCCGTGGCCGGCGCCGTGTCCCCGGCCGGCAGGGCGGCCCGGCGGAAGGCGCCGAACCGGGCGGCGGCACCCGCCGCGTCGGGCCGGGCGGACCGGTCGGCCGGGGCGGCCGCGGGGGCGGCCGAGCCGAGCGTCTGGCCGCGACGGCGCTGCGGCAGCCCGCTGTCCGTCACCCGCGCGGCGGGGGCCTGCGCGGGAGCGGCGGGCGCGGTCGGCGCGGCGGGCGCCGGACGGGCCGGGGTGAGCGCGGGGCGCGCGGCCCGTTCGGCGGGCGCGGGTACCGGCGTGGACGCCGGGGCCGGCGGCGCCGCGGGCTGGGTGACCAGCTGCTGCGGGATCAGCATCACCACGCCGGTGCCGCCGCGCGCCGAGGGCCGGAAGGAGATCTGCAGCCCGTGCTTGCGGGCCAGCACCCCGACCACCGCGAGGCCGATCCGGGTGCCCGCCGACAGCGCGGTGAGGTCCAGCGGCTCCGCCGAGACGGCCTGCTCGGCACGGCGCAGCCAGCTGTCGCTCAGGCCCAGGCCGCTGTCCTCGACGGCGATCGCCAGACCGGCCGGCACCTCCTCGACGTAGACGTGGACCTCGGCCGGCGGGGCGGAGAAGTTGGTCGCGTTGTCCAGCAGTTCGGCCAGCGCGTGCATCACGCCCTCGGCGGCGAACCCGGCCACCGCGGCCGTGCTCGCGTTGTGCAGCCGCACCCGCTGGTAGGCCCCGATCCGGCCGAGCGCGCCGCGCAGCACCGACTCCACCGGGATCGGCTTGCCCCAGCGCCGACCGGAGCGGGCGCCGGTGAGCACCGCGATGCTGTCGGCCATCCGGCCCGCCTGCGCGGTGGCGTGGTCCAGGCTCAGCAGGTCGCCGAGGACCTCCTCGTCGTGCCGGTGCTGCATCTCGCGCAGCTCCGCGTGCATGCTCGTGGCGAGCGCCTGGACCCGGCCGGCCGCGGTCGCGCAGACGGCCAGCGCGGCGGCCCGCAGCTTCTCGCCGCGGCCGATCTCCACCGCGACAGCGCGCAGCAGCGCGCGCTGGGGGTGCTCGCGGTGGGCGGCCAGCGCGCTGTCCACGGTCGCGCCGGTGCGCAGCCGCTTCACCACCTCGGGCAGCACCTCGTCGGCCATCCGGTCCAGGACGGCCCGCTCGGCGCGCTCCGCCTCGGCCTCGGCCCGGGCCCTGGCCGCGTCCGCGCGGGCCGCGGTGACCTGCTCCTCGGCCCGCCCGAGCGCGGTCCGCGCCTCGTCCCGCTCGGCCTCCGCGGCGGCGGCCCGCGCCCTGGCGCCCGCCTCGCCCTGCCGGGCCGTACCGGCGACGACCAGCGCCGCCATGGCCTCGTCGTCCTTGGCGGCCAGCTCGGCCTCCAGCCGCCGGGCCCGCTCGGTGGCGCTCCCGGCCTGCCAGACGGCGATCAGCCAGAGGACGGCTACCGCCGCCACGGCGGCCGCGGTCAGCGGCTGCCCTGCGTCGACCGCCCGCATCACCCCGACCGGCCCGGCCACCGCCGCCAGCAGGGCGGCCGCCGCCATCAGGGCCCTGGTGCGCACGTCGGGTCGACGGCGCGGCCCGCCGTCGGGGCTGGTGGGTTCTGTCATCGGTGCGGTGTCCTCGGCAGAAGGTCGGGCGAATGCGCGACCGCCCGGCCGACGTCGTGGAACGTCTCCGGGCGGTATTTCGGTTCACGCAGTCGGCCGATCATATCCATTCAGACGATGCACTCAACCGACAAGTTGACGGTCAGTCTCCTGCCGCAACTCTCCGTATACCGATTCGCCCCTTCCCTCCTCACGCCATCGACGCCTCCACGGCCCGTCGCACGGCGGCGAAGTCCAGGCCGTGGTCGGCGACCACCCGCGCACCGAGCCCGCTGCCCTCCCGGAGCAGACCGAGCACCAGGTGACCGACAGCGATGTGACCGGACTTCAGCCGCAGCGACTCACGCAGCGACAGTTCCAGCACCTTCCTCCCCCGCGCGGTGAACGGACTGCGGCCCGCCCGGCCCTCCGGGCGGAACCAGCCGCGCTTTCGCGGCTCCTCCTGCGGCGGCGCGTCCAGCGCTCCCGCCCCGAACACGGACTCCACCGCCTCGCGCACGGCGTCCAGGTCCACCCCGATCGCGGCCAGTGCCCGGGCGTCGCTCCCCTCCCCCAGCAGCCTCCGGACGGCCTGCCGGGCGGCGGCCCGGTCGAGCCCCGCCTCGATCAGCACCCGCGCCGCCGGGTCCTCCGTCTCGGCCAGGACCGCCAGCAGCAGGTGCTCGGTGCCGATGTGGCCGTGCCGCAGCTCCGCCGACTCCTGCCCGGCCCGGGCGACCGCCCGCCGGGCCTCCTCGGTGAATCGCTCGAACATCGCTCAGTCCCCGCCCTTCCCGCTTCCGCCGAGCCCGCGCTTCGCGTACTTCTTGTGCACCGCCTGCCGGGTCACCCCCAGGCAGGTCGCGATCTCCTGCCACGACCAGCCCTGTTCCCGCGCGCTTCCGACCTGCAGTCCCTCCAGCCGGTCCGCCAGGTCGCGCAGGGCCCGGACGGCCCGGAGCCCCACCGCCGGATCCCGGCTGGAGGCCGCGGCCGCCAGCTCTCCGCTCTCACTCATGGCGTCAACTTAGGTTGACAGCCACCCCCCGTCAACCCGCGTTGACAGAAAAGCCGGAAGGCGGGGCGAGGACGTCAAGTCCTCGCCCCGCCTTCAGCGGTGGCTCACCTCACGTGGAGGTACGGGCCCGGTCAGCTGCAGCCGCTGGTGGAGCCGCAGCCCTCGCAGAGGTAGCAGCTGCCGGCGCGGCGCATCTTGGTGCCGCAGGAGAAGCAGAGCGGCGCGTCGGCGTTCAGGCCCAGCTGGATCTCGATCAGCTCGGTCGAGTTGTGGGCCTGGGCCGGGGTGGCCTTCGGGGCCGGGGCCGGGGCGGCGGCCGGCTTGGCCGCGGGGGCGACCGGGGCGGACTGGGCGAGCGTCTCGGTGTCCAGCTCCTCCTCGGCCTCCAGCGGCTCGTAGGACCCGGTCTCCAGGTGGCGCTGGCGCTCCTCGACGGAGTGGATGCCGAGCGCCGAGCGGGTCTCGAACGGCAGGAAGTCCAGCGCCAGGCGGCGGAAGATGTAGTCGACGATCGACTGCGCCATCCGCACGTCCGGGTCGTCGGTCAGACCGGCCGGCTCGAAGCGCATGTTGGTGAACTTCGAGACGTAGGTCTCCAGCGGCACCCCGTACTGGAGGCCGACCGAGACGGCGATGGAGAAGGCGTCCATCATGCCCGCGAGGGTCGAACCCTGCTTGGACATCTTCAGGAAGACCTCGCCGAGGCCGTCGTCCGGGTAGGAGTTGGCGGTCATGTAGCCCTCGGCGCCACCGACCGTGAAGGAGGTGGTGATGCCCGGGCGGCCCTTGGGCAGGCGCTTGCGGACCGGGCGGTACTCGACGACCTTCTCGACCGCGGCGGCCGGGGCCTCCTCGGTCTTCTCCTCCTTCTTCTTGGCCGAGAGCGGCTGGCCGACCTTCGAGTTCTCGCGGTAGATGGCGAGCGCCTTGACGCCCATCTTCCACGCCTCGAAGTAGATCTCCTCGACGTCCTCGACGGTCGCGGCGGCCGGCATGTTCACCGTCTTGGAGATGGCGCCGGAGATCCACGGCTGGATCGCGGCCATCATCCGGACGTGGCCCATCGGGGAGATGGAGCGCTCGCCCATCGCGCAGTCGAAGACCTCGTAGTGCTCGGTCTTCAGGCCCGGCGCGTCCACCACGTTGCCGTGCTCGGCGATGTGGGCGACGACCGCCTCGATCTGCTCGTCCTGGTAGCCGAGGCGCTTCAGGGCGCGCGGCACGGTGCCGTTGACGATCTGCATCGAGCCGCCGCCGACCAGCTTCTTGAACTTGACCAGCGCGAGGTCGGGCTCCACGCCGGTGGTGTCGCAGTCCATCATCAGGCCGATGGTGCCGGTCGGGGCCAGCACCGACGCCTGGGCGTTGCGGAAGCCGTTCTGCGCACCGACCCGGAGGACGTCGTTCCAGGCCTCGGTGGCCGCGGCCCAGACCGGGGCGTCCAGGTCGTCGAAGGAGACGGCGGCCTTCGAGGCGTCCGCGTGCTGCTTCATGACCCGCTGGTGCGGGGCGGCGTTGCGGGCGTAGCCGTCGTACGGGCCGACGACGCCGGCCAGTTCGGCGCCGCGGCGGTAGGCGGTGCCGGTCATCAGCGAGGTGATGGCACCGGCCAGGGCGCGGCCGCCCTCGCTGTCGTAGGCGTGGCCGGTGGCCATCAGCAGGGCGCCGAGGTTGGCGTAGCCGATGCCCAGCTGGCGGTAGGCGCGGGTGGTCTCGCCGATCTTCTGGGTCGGGAAGTCCGCGAAGCAGATGGAGATGTCCATCGCGGTGATGACCAGCTCGACGACCTTGGCGAAGGCTTCGGCGTCGAACGAGTCGTCGTCGCGGAGGAACTTCATCAGGTTGAGCGAGGCGAGGTTGCAGCTGGAGTTGTCCAGGTGCATGTACTCGGAGCAGGGGTTGGACGCGTTGATCCGGCCGGACTCCGGGCAGGTGTGCCAGTGGTTGATGACGGAGTCGTACTGGATGCCCGGGTCGGCGCAGGCCCAGGCGGCCTCGGCCATCTTGCGGAAGAGCTTCTTCGCGTCGACGGTCTCGATGACCTCGCCGGTCATCCGGGCCCGCAGGCCGAATTCGGTGCCGTTCTCGACGGCGGTCATGAATTCGTCGCTGACCCGGACCGAGTTGTTGGCGTTCTGGTACTGGACGGAGGTGATGTCGTCCCCGCCGAGGTCCATGTCGAAGCCCGCGTCGCGCAGCGCGCGGATCTTCTCCTCCTCCTTCACCTTGGTCTCGATGAAGGCCTCGACGTCCGGGTGGTCGACGTCCAGGACGACCATCTTGGCCGCGCGGCGGGTGGCGCCGCCGGACTTGATGGTGCCGGCCGAGGCGTCGGCGCCGCGCATGAAGGAGACCGGGCCGGAGGCGTTGCCGCCGGAGGACAGCAGCTCCTTGCTGGAACGGATCCGGGAGAGGTTCAGGCCGGCGCCGGAGCCGCCCTTGAAGATCATGCCCTCTTCCTTGTACCAGTCGAGGATCGACTCCATGGAGTCGTCGACGGACAGGATGAAGCAGGCGGAGACCTGCTGGGGCTGCTTGGTGCCGACGTTGAACCAGACCGGCGAGTTGAAGCTGAACACCTGGTGGAGGAGGGCGTGGGTCAGCTCGTGCTCGAACACCTCGGCGTCGTCCGGGGTGGCGAAGTAGCCGTTCTTCTCACCGGCGGCGCGGTAGGTGAGCACCACGCGGTCGATGATCTGCTTGAGGCTCCACTCGCGCTGGGGGGTGCCGACGGCGCCGCGGAAGTACTTGGACGTGACGATGTTGACGGCGTTCACCGACCAGAAGTCGGGGAACTCGACGCCGCGCTGCTCGAAGTTGATCGAGCCGTCGCGCCAGTTGGTCATGACGACGTCGCGCCGCTCCCAGCGGACCTCGTCGTAGGGGTGCACGCCAGGAGTGGTGTAGATGCGCCCGATCCGCAGACCGCCCTTGGGGGCCTTGCCGGCGCCGCTCCTGGCCGCCGTCTTGTCGGACTTCGACCCGCGTGCGGAACCGCTCGTGGTGTCTGTCACTTCTGTTCCTCCTCCTGGTTGGGCAAACGCCCGGAGTGCCCCGAAAAATCCGGGCACGGCTGGTTCGCTCTTCCGGTGTGCGGGCAGGCGGGAGTCACTCGCCGACCGCGCACGGTTTGTCATGGTCTGTGCGCCGTTTTCGGGCACACGTCGGCCCTTGCGGGGGCCGGGGGTGCTGCCGACCCCGGAAGGGGCCGGTGAAGGGGCCGGGCCGGCTAGGGCGCGGCGGAGGCGACGGGCACGGGGGTGCCGTCCGCCTCGGGGGCGGGCCGCTCGGCGCGGAGTTCCGCGATGGCGGCCTCGAAGTCTTCCAGTCCGTCGTACGCCTGGTAGACGCTGGCGAAGCGCAGGTAGGCGACGACGTCGAGTTCCTTCAGGGGGCCGAGTATGGCCAGCCCGACGTCATGGGTGGTGAGCTCGGCGTTGCCGGTGGCCCGCACGCACTCCTCGACCCGCTGCCCGAGCTGGGCGAGGGCGTCCTCGGTGACCGGGCGGCCCTGGCAGGCCTTGCGGACGCCGGAGATGACCTTCTCCCGCGAGAACGGTTCGGTGACGCCGCTGCGCTTGATGACCATCAGGGCGGCCGTCTCCACCGTGGTGAAGCGGCGGCCGCAGTCCGGGCACTGCCGGCGACGGCGGATGCAGCTGCCGTCCTCGGTGGTCCGGCTGTCGACGACGCGGCTGTCGGAGTGCCGGCAGAAGGGGCAGTGCACCTGAGGATCCCTCCCTGGCAGGACGTGCGGACTGGTCGAGTCTATGCGATCCCGGGGCGCTGGTAGCAACCCGATCTTGAGGCCTCGACCACAAGTACTGGGCCACGGAGAGGACTGTAGCCACTACATCTAGGTCTGTGGCGGAAGTAGACCCACTGGCGTGTCGGCGCGGACTAGGATTCCGGGGAAGCCTTGGGATCGAACATTTAATCGATGTACAACAAAGCCTTGATCGAGTCAGCCAACTCCCGAATAATTCACTCGAACGTGTGTTTGGCGCAACCTTTCGATACGAGGTGCGTTGGGCTGGAAAAAGGAGAGGACAGCCGTCGAGAGGGGCCGCCGTGAACACCGTCGAAAGCAACACCATCCCGGTGCAGGAACACTCCCAGCTCAAGGTGGGGCAGCGCACCACGAATCAGCAGAGTGTGGACATCAGCATGGACCGTAGCGAAGACCACCGCCCACCGGGCCCGGGCCTTTCCGGCGTCGGCCGCGTTCCGGACCAGCCCGTCGAGCATTCCGCCGTCCTGGACGACGGCCTCCCCGCGCCGGCCCGGTCGGCGCCCGGCCGGCCGCCCGGCATCCGCACCGACGAGGCCGGCCTCACCGAGCGCCAGCGCCGGGTGATCGAGGTCATCCGGGATTCGGTGCAGCGGCGCGGCTACCCGCCGTCCATGCGCGAGATCGGCCAGGCCGTCGGCCTGTCCAGCACCTCCTCGGTGGCCCACCAGCTGATGGCCCTGGAGCGCAAGGGCTTCCTGCGCCGCGACCCGCACCGCCCGCGCGCCTACGAGGTCCGCGGGGTCGAGGTGGCCCGGCCGAACACCGCCGAGACCGCCGGCCGACCCTCCACCTCGTACGTGCCGCTGGTCGGCCGGATCGCCGCCGGCGGGCCGATCCTGGCCGAGCAGACGGTCGAGGACGTCTTCCCGCTGCCGCGCCAGCTGGTCGGCGAGGGCGAGCTGTTCGCGCTCACCGTGCGCGGCGACTCGATGATCGAGGCGGCCATCTGCGACGGCGACTGGGTCACCGTCCGCCGCCAGCCGGTCGCCGAGAACGGCGACATCGTGGCCGCGATGATCGACGGCGAGGCCACCGTCAAGCGCCTCAAGCGCGAGGACGGCCGGATCTGGCTGATGCCGCACAACCCGGCCTACGAGCCGATCAACGGCGACAACGCCACCATCCTGGGCAAGGTCGTGGCGGTCCTGCGCCGGCTCTGACGCCCGCCCCGGCGACCGCGCCGAGGCTCGCCCCGACACCCTCGCCCCCGGCCCTCCCAGGAAGGGGCTCCCCGCACACCGCGCGGAGCCCCTCCGGCCCGTCCGGGCCCCGCCTCAGCCCCGCTTCACCACCGGCCGCACCGGCGCCGCCGAGGCGTCGATCGCCGCCAGCGAGCGGCGGACCTGGTTGCGGTCCGTGGTGTACCAGAACTCCGGCATCGAGGAACGGAAGAAGCCGCCGTACCGCTTGGTCTCCACCCGCGGGTCGAGCACGGCCACCACGCCCCGGTCGTCCGCCGCGCGCACCAGCCGGCCCGCGCCCTGCGCCATCAGCAGCGCCGCATGGGTCGCCGCGACGGCCATGAAGCCGTTCCCGCCGCGCTGTTCGACGTCCTTCTGGCGGGCGCTCATCAACGGGTCGTCCGGACGCGGGAACGGGATCCGGTCCATCACCACCAGCTGGCAGGCCGACCCGGGCACGTCCACGCCCTGCCAGAGCGACAGGGTGCCGAACAGGCAGGTGGTCGCGTCCGAGGCGAACTCCCGGATCAACTCGCCCAGGGTGTCCTCCCCCTGGAGCAGGATCCGGTGGTCCAGCCGCTCCCGCATCGCCTCGGCAGCCGCCTGGGCGCCGCGCATCGAGGAGAACAGGCCGAGCGTCCGCCCGCCGGCCGCGCCGATCAGCTCCTCCAACTCGTCCAGCATGTCCGGCCGTTCCGGGTCGCGCCCGGGATCGGCCAGGTGCCTGGCGACGTACAGGATGCCCTGCTTGGGGTACTTGAACGGCGAGCCGACGTCGATCCCCCGCCAGTGCGGCACCGGCTCGTCGCCGAACCCCGCGCCCGCCGCCTCCGGATTGTCACCCGGGGTGCGGACGTCCGGCAGCCTGGCCTCGGACGGCAGGCCGACCGAGGCGGCCACGCCGTTGAAGTCCCCGCCGAGCTTGAGGGTGGCCGAGGTGAGCACCACCGAGCGCTCCTTGTACAGACCCTCGCGCAGCAGCCCGGAGACGCTCAGCGGGGCGACCCGCAGCGAGGCGGTGCCGAGACCGTAGCGGTCGCTGCGCTCGATCCAGACCACGTCGTACTCGGAGTCCTGGAGCAGCCGGTCGGTGGTCTCGTGCAGCGCCTCGGCGGCGGCCATCGCCTGCTTGCGGACGGCGTCCTCGTCGCTGAGCCCCTTGTCCCTGGTCTCCCCGAGCGAGGTGATCACCTGCCGTGCGGCGTCCCGGATCGCGGTGACGGCGTACCCGAGGTACTCGGGCAGCTCCTCGACCCGGCCGGGCTGGGCGGTCTCCATCAGGCCGTGGTAGTTCTCGGCGGCGGCCTGGAGCGCGTCCACGGCCTTCTCGTTGGCCAGCCGCGCGGACCGCTTGACCGCCCGGTTCACCGCGCCGACGGTCAGCTCGGCGGTGGCCGCGCCGGTGACCCGGTTGACCAGCTCATGGGCCTCGTCGATGATCAGCAGCCCGTGCTCGGGCAGCACCGGCGCGCCCTCGATCGCGTCGATCGCGAGCATCGCGTGGTTGGTGACCACCACGTCGGCGAGCTTGGCCCGCTCGCGCGCCTTCTCCGCGAAGCACTCCTGCCCGTACGCGCAGCGGGTGGCGCCCAGGCACTCCTTGGAGGTGACCGAGAGCTGGGCCCAGGCCTTGTCGGAGACGCCGGGGGTCATGTCGTCCCGGTCGCCGGTCTCCGTCTCGTCCGCCCAGTCGCGCAGCCGGAGCACCTCCTTGCCGAGCTTGCCGGCCGGGCCGCCCATCGCCTCGACCGGGTCGAAGAGGCCCTCGCCCTCCTCGCTCGGAGTGCCCTCGTTGGCCCGGTGCAGGCACAGGTAGTTGGAGCGGCCCTTGAGCATCGCGAACAGCGGGCGCCGCCGCAGCACCGGGTGGAGCGCCTCCACGGTGCGCGGCAAGTCCCGCTCGACGAGCTGGCGTTGGAGCGCCAGGGTGGCGGTGGCGACCACCACCCGGTCGCCGTGGGCGAGCGCCGGCACCAGGTAGGCGAGGGACTTTCCGGTGCCCGTGCCGGCCTGCACCAGCAGGTGCTCGTTGTGGTCGACGGCGTCGGCGACGGCCTCGGCCATCCGGAGCTGGCCGGGGCGCTCGACGCCGCCGACGGCCGCGACCGCGGCGTGCAGCAGCTCGGGGACCTGGGCGCGGGGGACGGCCTCGACCGGGGCGTCCGCGGAACTCCCGGCCGGGTCGGCGTCCTCGGCGGGGAGCTGGGAGTGGGAGTCGTTCGTCATGACCCTCCCACCCTACGGGGCGGGGGTGACAATCCGGTCCCGTTGTCCCGGCAGCGGTGTCGTCCCGTCCGCGGCGAGCGGGTTGGGCACGGTGCCGTGCCGGGCGGCGTGCGGGCGGTGCGGGCGGTCCCCGTAGCCGTCCAGCAGCAGCCGGTTGCGGTTCAGGCAGAGCCGGTCGATCCGCGGCCGGAACAGGTCGAACAGCGTGAACCGGTCGGCGAGTTCCGGGAACCGCGCCTGGTGGCGCAGCACCTCGGCGCGCAGCAGGTCCCAGAACCGCGCCTCGGCCAGGCCGGTCCGCGCCTCCAGCAGCGGCGCCAGGTAGCGGAACACGCCGATGAACAGCCCGGAGTGCAGGAACTGGCACAGGCCCTGCGGGTCCTCGCGCAGCAGCACCGCGTCCACCTCGGCGGGCAGGCCGCGCAGCTCCGGCAGGTCCTGGTCGCTGAGGTTGACGTCGTCGACGAAGTCCTTGACCGCCAGCCGGACCGGCACGTCCCGCTCGTCGAACACCACGATGGCGTTCTCGCCGTGCGGGGAGAAGACCAGCCCGTACCGGTAGAGGAAGTGCAGCAGCGGCGGCAGCAGCGCGGCGAACAACCGGGCGGTCCACTCGGCGGGGGCCAGCCCGGAGCGGGCGATCAGCTCGGCGGCGAGCGGCCGCCCGTCGCGCCCGGTCTGCAGCAGGGCGGCCAGGGTGCGGGCACGCTCGCCGGACGCCAGGGCGGGGCCGAGCGGCTCGCGCCAGATCGCCCCCAGCAGTTCCTTGTACTGGTACGGGGCCTCGGGCAGCTCCCGGTAGAGCGGGTGGTCGACGGTGACCGAGGCGATCTCGCCGAGCAGCACCACCCGGCACTCGTCGCGCAGGAACGGGTCGGCGTCGCGCAGCCCGTGGATCCAGGCGGTGACGGCGGGCGCGGCCAGCGTGCGCTCGGTGGGCAGGCCGCGCCAGACCAGGGTGTTGAGGACGGCCAGCGGCAGCTTGACGGTGCAGCGCTCGGGGCGGCTCTGGTTGAAGAACGAGCGGATCGACTGCTGGGGCAGCCGCAGGTCGCCGTCGGTGCCGAGCGGGACGATCTCGCCGGAGGCGATCCACGGGGCGAACAGGGGCAGCACCGTCTCGTCCCACTGCCAGGGGTGCACCGGCAGCAGCAGGTAGTCGCCGGCGGCGGCGCCGAGCGGGGCGCGCAGGGCGTCCGGGTCGTCCAGCTCGCGGCGGTACAGCGCCGCGGGGTCGGCGAGGCCGGCCACGCCCCGGTACTCGGCGAGCCGGCGGTGGACGGCGATCCAGGGCAGCGCGCGCGGGGTGCGGGCCTCGGGGGCCCAGCGGGCGGTGTCGGCGGCGGAGAAGCCGATCCGGCCCTTGTTGGGGACGATCCACGGGTGGCCGCCCTGCCGGCCCTCCAGTTCGGTGTGGCCGAGGTCGGCGAGCTCGGCGGCGGTGAGCTCGGTGGCGAGCAGCCGGGTGTCGGCGGTCAGCGTGGCGGTGAGTTCGCGCAGCAGGTGGCCGGTGGTGTCACCGCGCAGGCCGAGGGCGTGCCGGGCGCGGAGGAGGAAGCGCAGCGGGTCGAGGTCCTCGGGCACGTCGCAGGTGACCGAGCCGGGGTCGACGAGCCAGCCGTCGTAGGCGCCGCGCCGGGCGGTGAAGCGGTACTCGGCCCCGGGCAGTCCGAGCGCGTAGCCGCCGGGGGCACCGGTCCCCACGGGGGCGACGAGTTCCTCGTAGGCGAACTCGCCGAGCATCTTGGCCAGCAGCGCGCGGCCGGCCCGCTGCCAGTGCCCGGCGGTGAGCTGCGGCGGCAGGTACAGCGGCGGTTCAGCGGCCGGCGGTTGCGGCACGGGTCGGCTCCTGGGGTCGGGGAAGGGCGGGTACGGGAACGGGTGCGGCCGGCGGGGCGAAGCCGGTCCAGGCGGTGCGCTCGGGCAGCCGGTGGACGGTCCGCCCGGTGACCGCGTTGAGGATCACCGCGGCGCGGTGGGCGCCGAGGCCGAGGTCGGGGGTGCCCACCCCGTGGGTGTGCAGCTCGCCGTTCTGCACGTACAGCCCGCCGGTGACCTCCGGCCGGGTGGCCACCCGGTGGTCGAGGCCGACCCGGTAGCGGCCGGCGGCGTCCCGGTCGACGAGGTGGGCGAGCGGTTCCAGGGCGGCCGGGCGGGCGGCCCGGTAGCCGGTGGCGAGCACCACGGCGTCGGTGCGCAGCACGTGCCCGGTGCCGGAGTCGGTGTGCAGGCAGTCGAGTTCGAGCCCGCCGCAGGGGCCGGAGCGGGCGTCGGTGACGGCCGTGCCGGGGGTGATCTCGACCGGCGCCTCGCCGACCGGCCGGCCGACGGTGCGCGCGTAGAGGTGGTCGTGGATCTCGGCGAGGGTCTCGGCGGAGGCGGCCTTGTGCAACTGCCACTGGGCCTCGACCAGGGTGTCGCGCACGGCCCCGGGCAGGCCGTGGAAGTACCGGGTGTAGTCGGGGGTGAAGTGCTCCAGGCCGAGCTTGGAGTACTCCATCGGCGCGAGCGCCCGGGTGCGGGTGAGCCAGCGCAGCCGGACGCCGTCGCCGTCGTGGCGGCGCAGCAGGTCGAGGAAGACCTCGGCGCCGGACTGGCCGCTGCCGACGACGGTGATGTCCCGGGCGCCGGCCAGGTCCTCGCGCCGGTCGAGGTAGGAGGCGGAGTGGAAGACCCGGGGGTGGCCGTCGAGGGCGGCGAAGGCGGCGGGCCGCACGGGCAGGGTGCCGACGCCGAGCACGACGTTGCGCGCCTCGACGGTGCGCTGCCGGCCGGTGGCGCTCTCGCGCAGTTCGGCGCGGAAGCGGTCGCCGGCCCAGCGCAGGGCGGTGACCTCGGTGCCGAAGCGGCAGTTGGCGAGCCGGTCGGCGGCCCAGCGGCAGTAGTGGTCGTACTCGCGGCGGGTGAGCTGGAAGCGTTCGGTGAAGTAGAACGGGAAGAGCCGGTCCTGCTCGCGCAGGTGGTTGAGGAAGGACCAGGGGTTGGTCGGGTCGACCAGGGAGACCAGGTCGGCGAGGAACGGCACCTGCATCCGTGCGCCGTCGACGAGCATCCCGGGGTGCCAGCGGAACTCCGGGCGCCGGTCGCAGAAGAGGGTGTGCAGGCCGGGGACGGGGTCGGCGAGCGCGGCGAGCGAGAGGTTGAACGGGCCGATGCCGACGCCGAGCAGGTCGTACGGCCCGGGCGGGGGTGCGGGGGTGTCCATGGGCGGGTGCAGTCCTAGGCGGGGTGCGGGGTGCGGTCGCGGACCATCAGGGCGGCCCGTTTGCCGGGCAGGTCGAGTTCGGCGGCGAGCCGGAAGCCGGCCCGCCGGAAGGCGCGGACGGAGCGCCGGTTGCGGACGTCGGGCTCGGCGAGCACCCGGGCGCAGCGCGGCCGTTCGCGCAGGAGGCGGTCGGCCAGGGCGGCGAGCAGGGTGGCGCCGAGGCCCCGGCCGCGGCTGGTGGCGGGGCCGAGCAGCAGGTGGAGGCCGGTGTCGTGGGGCCGGGCCGGGTAGTGGGCGGCGAGCGGGTCGAGGTCGGCGCGGTAGACCTCCCAGTAGCTCATCGGGGTGTCGTCGAGCAGGCCGAGGCAGGGCAGGCTGTGCCCGTCGCCGTCGAGCTGTCCGCGCAGGTGCCGTTCGGTGACGGCGGGCGGGCCTGCGAGCTCCCAGAAGGCGGCGACCTCGGGGTCATTCATCCAGCCGGTGAGCAGGCCGAGGTCGGCGGGGAGCCGGACCGGGCGCAGCCGGAACCCGCCGGCGGCGGTGGGCATGGCGCCCCACCGGGCCGGGTCGTCGCCCGCGCCGGGTCCGGCCGGCGGCGCGGTGCCGCTCACGCGCCGGCCACCGGGTTGGGGATGTCGACGTACACGGACTGGGTGGCGACCGGGCCGACCAGTTCGTCCAGGCCCTGGATCCGGGTGAGCAGGTTGGCCTTGCAGGGCAGGGTCGGCGCGTCCAGCAGCAGGCCGGGCAGCGCCGAGCCGGTGGCGGTGGCGGCGGGCCCGGTCAGGAAGCGCCGGAGCGCGGCGAGCAGAACGGCCTCGTCGGCGAGTTGCTGGGAGCCGAGCGCGCCGACCAGGCCGAGCACGTGGTTGATGCCCAGGTAGTAGGCGAAGTGGTGGTCGATCACCGGGTCGTCGAGGAAGGTGTCGCTGCGGGTGCCGAGGCCGGGCAGCCGGGCGGTGAGCCGGTCGGCGGCGCTGCGCCGGTAGTAGTAGCCCTGGTTGTCGCGGTAGCGGCCGCCGGCCGGCCAGCCGGCGGAGTCCAGCAGCACCAGGCTGTTCTGCTGGTGGGCCTCCAGGGCGATGCCGGCCACGCCGTCCAGCCAGAGCACGGGCAGGACGACGGCGTCCAGGTAGCGCAAGAACCATTCGGCGGTGACCGTGGGCAACGGGCGGCCGGTGCGGGCGGCGAGCGAGCGCAGCAGGTCGCCGAGCCGGGAGGGGACGGTGTCGCCGCCGGCGCCGTGCGGGCGTTCGGCGACCAGCCCGGCCACGCAGTGGGCGCGGTCCCCGGGGGCGAAGGGCTGGGCGCGCAGCACGGTGTCCAGGCCGCCGGGGTCGCCGAGGCCGGGGTGGTCGACGCCGATCCAGGCGGGGTCGCGGACGATGTCGAAGCCGGGGTGGGCGGCCCGCCACTCGGCGGCCAGTCCGCTCTCCAGCAGCCGGTGCATCTCCAGGCCGCGGTGGAGTTCCTTGCGGAGGTTCTCCCGGCGGGAGTTGGTGATCCGCAGGCCGAGCGAGAGCTTGAGCATCCAGGGGGTGCCGGGCCGGTAGACGGTGCGCACCGAGGAGGTGGGGTACCAGGGGTCGCCGGCCTGGCCGAGGTCGTGCAGTCGGCCCTCGGCGAGCAGGGCGGCGACGGCGGGGCGGTGGGCGAGTTCGCGGGCCTGCCAGGGGTGCAGCGGCAGGGCGGCGGTGCCGGGCGGCAGCAGGGCGGGGTCGTCGAGCAGCCGGGCGGTGATCCGGTCGGCGCCGTCGGCGACGGCGGAGCCGGCCGCGAGCAGTTCGCGGTCGACGGCCCACCAGTGCAGTTGGAAGGAGCCGTGCAGTTCGGGCGAGTAGGCGGCGCTCTGGGCGGGGCCGAGGCCGTCGCGGCTCTTCGGGGTGGGGTGCATCGGGTGTCCGAGCAGCAGGGACTGCTCGGTGGCGAGGAACTCCGAGCGCTCGGGTCCGCCGGCTGCCGGGGCGGTGGCCGCGCGGTGGTGGGCCAGGATGTCGGCGGTGCGGACCACCGAGTCGGCGACCCGGGCGGCGAGGTCGGCGACCTGGCCGGGGTCGGGCCGGTCGGCGGCCGCCGCGGCGAGCAGGGCGGCGGCGGTGACGGCGTCCACCGGGGCGTCGGCGAACTCCCCCGCCGCGTCGGCCTCGCCGGCCGCGAGGGTGGCCGGGCCGAACCGGTGCCAGCCGGCCGGCGACCAGTGCCGGACCGGGGCGGAGAGCCGGGCGGCGCCGCCGAGGACGGCGATCCGCAGGTACCCGTCGGGGCCGGGGACGGCGCCGGTCTCCCGGGCCCAGCAGCGCAGCAGGGCCTCCAGGGCGGCCTGTTCGGCGGCGACGACCGGGTCCGGGTGGAGCAGCCGGTCGGACGGGGCGGGCGCCGCGTCGGCGGCGGTCCGGGGGGCCGGGAGTCGGGGCGGGGCTCCGGTCAGGGCGGTGCTCAATGCTGCTCCTTGATGCGCGTGGAGTGCCGACGCGCAGGGGGTGGAGAGAACCGGCGGGCGCTCACACCGTCGCGTCAGGTAAGGGTTACCTATCCCTGAGGGGTGATCACAAGGACCGCTCACTCGTCCGGGTGAAGATCGGTGATTGTCCGCCGCGCGGGCGGGAAGGCGGGCCCGTCGTACGGCCGGACCGCCCGCCACCCCGTCACGGATCGGTGACCCTCGCCGGGGTCCGGAACCCGGGGGCCGCCGGGGGCCGTCCTGGTGGCCAGTGGCAGACTCCAGGACGGCGGTCCGCCGCCCACACCGAACTACCCAGGGGGACAGCACCATGCCAGCGATCCACCGGTCAGCCGCGGCGGCGGTCCTCGCCGCGGGGACCCTGTTCGCCGTCACCGCCTGCGGCCCGGACGGGCCCTCGGGCGGGGGCACCGCCGCACCGCCGCCCTCCGGCGGCGCCACCGCCTCCGCCACCTCCGCGGGGGGCGGCAGTGGCGTGATCGGCGGCATCACCCTGCCCTCGGGCCTTCCGACCGGCCTGCTGGAGGGCCTGCCGAAGAGCTGGGACGACCTGACGAAGTGGAAGTTCGAGGACTGGGACAACTGGGCGTCCAAGCACGTCTTCAACAACCCGATCGTCAAGGACTTCTGGAACCCGGACAAGATGGGCGACTCCAAGCCGGCCGACCCGGCGCCGCCCACCGCCAAGCCCGCCGAGGACGCCGGCGTCACCGACCCGGAGCCGCCGGTGGTCAAGGCCGTGACGGTGCCGCGCCCGTACACCAAGCAGCCCTCGGGGAAGGTCTTCTTCTCCGCCGAGGGCGGCCGCGGCAACTGCTCGGCCACCGTGATCCAGGACCCGGCGCGCCCGGGGAAGAGCAACCTGGTCTGGACGGCCGGCCACTGCGTCCACCCGGGCAAGGGCGGCAACTACTTCAAGGACCTGGTCTTCGTCCCCGCCTACAACAACTCGGGCGCCTCCAGCGGCGGCAAGAAGGCCCCGCTGTCCGAGCTGGCGCCGCTCGGCACCTGGTGGGCCAAGGACGTGGTGACCTCGCCGCAGTGGCTGGTCGAGGGCGGCGGCACCGGTGACGCGGCGAACCAGTACGACTTCGCGATCATGCGGGTGAGCAACCAGAACGAGGGCGGCAAGTCGCTGGAGGAGACGGTCGGCGGGGCCGTCCCGGTCTGGTTCGACGCGCCGCGCGACAAGCTCGCCGTCACGGCGATCGGCTACCCGCTGTACAAGCCGTTCGACGGTCAGGAGCTCTACAAGTGCGAGGGCGGGAAGCCGACCCGGCTCTCCTTCGACCCCAAGCGCCCGTCGATGCTCACCATCGGCTGCAACATGACCCAGGGCTCCAGCGGCGGCGGCTGGTTCGCACCGATGCCGGACGGCCGGCTCGCGCTGGTCTCCAACACTTCGATCGGCACCCAGGAGCACACCTCGCTGAGCGGGCCGTACCTCGAGACGGTCGCCGAGCAGGCGCTGGACTGGATCTCGAAGAAGAAGTAGCCGGCGGGACGACGCGACGGGCCCCGGTTCCCCCTCGACGGGAGGGAACCGGGGCCCGTTCGCACGGTGCGGCTCAGCCCTGCGGCGTCAGCGCCACCGCGAAGTGCTCCAGCTCGGCGGCCAGCTCGGCCGGCACCTTGGCGTGCAGCAGGGTGCCCTCGGCGGTGTGCTCGGTGGCGAGCAGCTCGCCCTCGGCGTGCACCCGGGACACCAGCGCGCCCTGGGTGTACGGGACGAGCGCGTGCACCTCGACGGCCGGGCGGGGCAGCTCCTCGTCGATGAGCCTGAGCAGCTCCTCGATGCCCTCGCCGGTGCGGGCCGACACCACGATGGCGTGCGGCTCGCGGCGCAGCAGGCGCTGCAGCACGTGCGGGTCGGCCGCGTCGGCCTTGTTGATCACGACGATCTCGGGCACGTTCTGCGCGTCGACCGAGACGACGACCTCGCGGACGGCGGCCAGCTGCGTCTCCGGCTCGGGGTGCGAGCCGTCCACCACGTGCAGGATGAGGTCGGCGTCGCCGACCTCCTCCATGGTGGAGCGGAACGCCTCGACCAGGTGGTGCGGCAGGTGCCGGACGAAGCCGACGGTGTCGGCCAGGGTGTAGACCCGGCCGCTCGGGGTCTGCGCCCGGCGCACGGTCGGGTCGAGGGTGGCGAACAGCGCGTTCTCCACCAGCACGCCCGCGCCGGTGAGCCGGTTGAGCAGCGAGGACTTGCCGGCGTTGGTGTAGCCGGCGATGGCCACGGACGGCACCTGGTGGCGCCGGCGCTCCTGGCGCTTGGTGTCGCGGCCCTTCTTCATGTCGGCGATCTCCTTGCGGAGCTTCGCCATCTTCTCGCGGATCCGGCGCCGGTCGGTCTCGATCTTGGTCTCACCGGGGCCACGGGTGGCCATGCCGCCGCCGGACGAGCCGGAGCCGCCACCACCCATCTGCCGGGAGAGCGACTGGCCCCAGCCGCGCAGCCGCGGCAGCATGTACTGCATCTGCGCGAGCGAGACCTGCGCCTTGCCCTCGCGGGACTTGGCGTGCTGGGCGAAGATGTCCAGGATCAGGGCCGTCCGGTCGACGACCTTGACCTTGACCACGTCTTCGAGGTGGATCAGCTGGCCCGGGGTGAGCTCACCGTCGCAGACCACGGTGTCCGCCCCGGTGGAGGCGACGATGTCGCGCAGCTCCTGCGCCTTGCCGGAGCCGATGTAGGTGGCCGCGTCGGGCTTGTCACGGCGCTGGATGACGCCGTCCAGCACCTCGGAGCCGGCCGTCTCGGCCAGTGCGGCGAGCTCGGCCATCGAGTTCTCCGCCTCCTCCAGCGTGCCGTCGGTCCAGACGCCGACGAGCACCACGCGCTCCAGGCGGAGCTGGCGGTACTCGACCTCGGTGACGTCCTGGAGTTCGGTGGAGAGGCCGGCGACGCGACGGAGCGCGGCGCGCTCGCTGCGGTCGTACTGGTCGCCGTCGAAGTGGCGGTCGAGGTCCTCGTCGATGGCCGCGAGGTCCTCGTCCATGAGGGCTTCCGCCCGCAGACCGTCGAGGCGGCGCGGGGCGTCGGCGTGGTCGCGGGTGTCGAACGTGGAGGTCATTCTGTCCTTAGGCTGCTGGAACGGGTGGCCTGTGCGCGACCGTACGGACGGTCGTGCCGGGAGTCTGCCCAGCTGCCGCCCCGTCTAGCACTCGGGCGAGGTGTGAGCTACCCCTCGGGGCCGCGGGACGGGCTGAGACTCCTCCGCCCGGTCAACGCCGCGGTCCGGCCGTGAATTCCCCATGATGGTCGCACGCCGGGCGCGCGCCGGTCATCCCCATTTCCCCGGACGGCGCCGCGGCGGCCGGCGGCCGGCCCGGCCCCCCGCCGGCCGGGGCGTGCGGGCGCTCCACGTCGTACACCCCGGAGACCCGCAGCATGGCCCGCTGCACGGCGGCCAGCGCGGCCGGGTCCGGCAGCTCGACCGTGTAGGTGTGCCGCACCCGCAGCTCCTGCGGCGGCTCCACCTCGGCCGAGACGATCCCGACGCCCTCGGCCGAGATCGCGGCCGTGAGGTCGGCCAGCAGCCGGGGCCGGTTCAGCGCCTCGGCCCGCAGGGTGGCCCGGAAGCCGCCGGCCGGGGCCCCGCCGGGGCTCCAGCGGACCTCCAGGGCGCCGCGCCCGTCGGCCCGCATCCGCTCCCCCGCCGGACAGCCGGCCCGGTGCACGGCGACCGCACCGGCGCGGATCGGGTAGCCGGCGATCTCGTCCGGCGGCACCGGGGTGCAGCAGCGGGCCAGCCGGACGGGCGCCCCGGGGCGGCCGGCCACGACGACCGGGGCGGCGGGCCGTCCGGCCGCGACCGGGCGGTCCGGCTGCGCGGGCTGCCCGGCGGACGGGCCGGTGCGGACCGCCGGGCGGCGCGCCGGCTGGTCGGCCGGACGGTCGGCGCGGTGGTCGGCGAGCCAGCGCTCGATGGCGAGCCGGGCGGCCGGGGTACGGGCGTGCGCCAGCCACTCGGGCGCCGGTCCGGCGGCGTCCTCGGTGAGGACGGCCACCCGGTCGCCGTCGTGGAGCACGGTGGAGAGCGCGGCGAGCCGGCCGTTCACCCGGGCCCCGATGCAGCGGTGACCGGTCTCCTCGCCGAGCAGGTAGGCGGCGTCCACACAGGTGGCGCCGGCTCTGAGCTGAAGCGTTTCGCCACGCTCGGTCACCACGGTGATCTCGCGGTCCCCCGCCAGGTCGGCGGTGAGCGCGGACCAGAAGGCGTCCGGGTCGGGGGTCTCCTGCTGCCACTCCAGCAGGCGGGAGAGCCAGCCGGGCCGGGCCGGGTCGGTGCGGTCCAGCTCGTCCCGGCCCTGGTCGCCGCCGGTCCCGGGCTGGCGGGGGTCGCCGAGCGCGACCACCCCGGTCTCGGCCACCTCGTGCATCCGCCGGGTGCGCACCAGCACCTCGACCACCTCGCCGCCGGCCAGCGCCACCGCGGTGTGCAGCGACTGGTAGAGGTTGAACTTGGGTGCGGCCACGAAGTCCTTGAACTCCCCCGGCAGCGGCGTCCAGCAGGTGTGCAGTTCGCCGAGCACCGCGTAGCAGTCCGCGTTCTCCTCCACCACCACCAGCAGCCGCCCGAAGTCGGCCGGCTGCGGCCCCTGCGGCTTGCCGTCCGGCCCGGGGGCGGCGGCCCGCTTGAGCAGCACCCGGTGCAGCGAGACGCAGTGCCGGGGGCGGACGGTGACCTCGGCGGCGATCCCGGCCTCGGCGAGCTGGCGGGCCAGGCTCCGGGCGAACGGCGCCAGCAGGGTGTCGGGACCGGCCTCGTGCCGACCGAGCAGGCCCCGGGCGCGGGTGTGCTCCTCGGGGTGCAGGGTGGCGAAGACGATGTCCTCCAACTCCGCCTTGAGCACCTGGATGCCGAGCCGCTCGGCCAGCGGGATCAGCACGTCCCGGGTGACCTTGGCGATCCGCACCTGACTGGCCGGCTTCATGTGCCGGATGGTGCGCATGTTGTGCAGCCGGTCGGCGAGCTTGATGACCATCACCCGGACGTCGTCCCCGGTGGCGACCAGCATCTTGCGGAAGGTCTCCGCCTCGGCCGCCGCGCCGAAGTCGACCTTCTCCAGCTTCGTCACCCCGTCGACCAGGTAGGCGACTTCGGGCCCGAACCCCTCGGCCACCTGGTCCAGCGTCAACTCGGTGTCCTCGACCGTGTCGTGGAGCAGCGAGGCGACCAAGGTCGTCGTCCCGGCGCCGAGTTGGGCCAGGATCACGGTGACGGCCAGCGGGTGGGTGATGTACGGCTCGCCGCTCTTGCGCTTCTGGCCGCGGTGGCTCGCCTCGGCCAGCCGGTAGGCACGGCCGAGCAGGCCGAGGTCGGCCTGCGGATGGTGCCGGCGGTGGGCCTGGACCAGCGGTTCGAGCGCGTCCGGCACCGGCGGACGGCCGGTGGCCAGCAGCGCGGCGCGCCCGGCCCGGCCGAGCGCGGCCCGGCCCAACCCGCCGAGCGGGCGCCTGGGCCCGGCTTGCCGTGCGGACGTCGGCTGCCCCGCCAGGGGCTGACCGGCTTCGATGGTCATCGGCACCTCCGGCAGCAGTACCGGGGGCGTGGGCCGACCCGGTGGTCCATGCTACCGAGCAGAGCACGTTCCGCGAGGCCCCGCTTCCCGTCCGCAGGGCGTATCACCCGAACGGGGGGATTCGATCCCGGACGAAATGGGCAAACGCGGGCCGTCGGGTGACGCCGGGTCAGGCCCCGCGCACCAGCGCCGACCAGGACGGGTCCAGTTCGCCGCGCGCGACGACGACCGCCGGACCGGTCTTCTCCACCCGGCCGTCCGGGTGCTCGGTGATCGTCAACCGGCCGCCCAGGACGTCCACCGCGTACGTGACGGCCTCACCGGTGACCGCCGGGTCCACGCCGTCCCGGCGGGCGGCGGCCACCGCGACGGCGCACGCGCCGGTGCCGCAGGAGCGGGTCTCGCCGGAGCCGCGCTCGTGCACCCGCATCGCGACGTGCCGCGGCCCCCGGTCCACCACGAACTCGACGTTGACGCCCTCCGGGTAGACGCCCTCGGGGCTCACCGGCGGCGCGGTCCGCAGGTCGCCGGCGTGGTCCAGGCTCTCGACGAAGGCGACCGCGTGCGGGTTGCCCATGTTGACGTTCAGGGCCGGCCAGGTCCGGCCGCCGACCGTCACCTCGATCCCGTCCGGACCGGGCAGCAGGGCGCGCCCCATGTCGACGGTGATCTCGCCGGGCGTGCCGTCCTCGGCGTCCTCCGCGACCCGCACGGTCCGCAGTCCGGCCCGGGTGGCCACCGGCAGCTCGCCCGGCTTCGCCAGCCCGGCCTCGACCAGGTAGCGGGCGAAGACGCGGATGCCGTTGCCGCACATCTCGCCGATCGAGCCGTCGGAGTTGCGGTAGTCCATGAACCACTCGGCCCGGTCGGCCTGGTCGGCCGCCACCAGGTCGGCGGCGGAGCGCACCACGCGCAGCAGCCCGTCACCGCCGATGCCCGACCGGCGGTCGCACAGCGCGGCCACGGCCTCGGGGCCGATGTCCAGCCGGCCCTCCGGGTCGGGGACGATCACGAAGTCGTTCTGGGTGCCGTGCCCCTTGAGGAAGGGGAGGCCGACGGGCTGCGCGGAGGATGCGGTCACCCTCCCGATGGTACCGAGGAGCACCGGATCGCCGCCCTCCGGTCCCGAGCCGCGGACTAGGCCCTCTAGCGCCCGGAGAGCCGGACGACCCGGTACAGGGCCAGCGCGCAGGCGGCCAGCACGATCAGCGTGTAGATCACGATCGCCTTCCACCCGGCCCGCTCGCCGGTGCCGCGGCGCGGCAGGCCGGGCCACTTGTACCCCGCGTGCCGGGCCGCCATCGCGCCCCAGCCGAGCGAGGCCGCGGTGAGCAGCAGGCCGAGCATCCCGATCATCGCCGAGCCCGCCCCGGCCGAGCCGAAGGCCAGCGGGAAGGCGAACATCAGCGAGCCGGCGGTGGCCACCAGGGCGATCGGCAGGGTCTGCCACCAGCGGAGCCGACGGCGCGGCCGGATCTCCCGCTCGTGCACCGCACCGGCGGGGGCGCGGGTGTCCAGGGCCGGCAGTGCGACCGCGTAGGAGGTCGGCCCGTCGAGGCCGGGCAGCACCGGCAGGTCGGGCAGCGTCGAGGAGTCCAGGTCGTCGGCCTGCGCCGTGGCACTGCCGCCGTTGCCCGGCGCGGCGTTCACAGCCCTGCCGCTCTGGCCGGTTTCGGGGCCGGTACCCGTGGACACGCGGCCTCCCCTGACAGTTCGACACGAGTGCGACTCGCGGCCGGGCACGGTCGGCCCGCCCGGGCCGACCCTTATGACATCGATGATGGCATGTCCAGAGTGGCGTTCCGGGCCTGACCGGCGCAGACGGGTGATCCGTGGCCATCACGTGATCCGGCCGTGACCGCCGTGCCGTCCTGCACGCCCGTCTGCGCGCGCAACTGCACCGCCGGATGGCCGGAAAGCGCCTACCGGACGGCGGATTCCTGACGGTCGATCAGCTCCAGCGACCGGTCCAGCAGCGCGACCGGGTCGGTTCCGGCCGGCCGGGCGAGCCAGTGGATCCGGTCGTCCCGGCGGAACCAGGACTCCTGCCGACGGGCGAACCGCTTGGTGGCCCGGACCGTCTCGGCGCGCGCCTCGTCCTCCGTGCACACGCCGGCGAAGTGGTCGAGCACCTGCTGGTAGCCGAGCGCCCGGGAGGCCGTCCGGCCCTCGCGCAGCCCGGCCCCCTCCAGCTCCCGCACCTCGTCCAGCAGGCCGTCCCGCCACATCCGGTCGACCCGCAGGGTGATCCGCTCGTCCAGCTCGGGGCGCGGCACGGCGACGCCGATCTGCACCGCGTCGTACACGGCGGTGTTGCTCGGCAGGTTGGCGGTGAACGGCTGCCCGGTGATCTCGATGACCTCCAGCGCCCGGACGATCCGCCGGCCGTTGCCGGTCAGGATCGCCTCGGCCGCGGCCGGGTCCAGCCCGGCCAGCCGCCGGTGCAGCACGTACGGGCCGACCTGCTCCAGCTCCTCCTCCAGCCGGGCGCGGACCGCCGGGTCGGTGCCCGGGAACTCCATCTCGTCGATCGCCGCCCGGACGTACAGGCCGGAGCCGCCGACCAGCACGGGGGTGCGGCCGGCCGCGAGCAGGCGGTCGATCTCGGCCCGGGCCAGCCGTTGGTACTCGGCCACGCTGGCGGCCTCGGTGACGTCCCAGATGTCCAGCAGGTGGTGCGGGATGCCGCCGCGCTCCTCCTCGGTGAGCTTGGCGGTGCCGATGTCCATGCCGCGGTAGAGCTGCATCGAGTCGGTGTTGATCACCTCGCCGCCGAGGGCGCGGGCCAGGGCGACGGCCAGATCGGACTTGCCGGCGGCGGTCGCGCCGACGACCGAGACGACGCGGGGGCGGGCGGACTGGGCGGTGGTGGGGCTGCTCACCGGTCAAGTCTGCCAGGGAACGCCGGCCCGCCGACGGACCGGCCGGTTGCGACCGGTTTCAGCCGATCCGCCCCCTTGCGAACGGTTCCGCCCTGACGGACGTTGTGAGAGGAACAGAGCGGAAGGAAGAGGCGTCATGGGTCTGATGGACAACCTCAAGGGCAAGGCCGGAGAGCTCAAGGGCAAGGCCAGCGAGTTCGCCGGCAAGCACAGTGACCAGATCGGGAGCGCGGTGGAGAAGGCCGGCGGAGCGATCGACAAGGCCACCAAGGGCAAGTACACCGAGAAGATCGAGCACGGCACCAGCAAGGCCAAGGGCGCCGTGGACGACTTCGCCCACAAGCCCCAGGCCCCCGGCGCCTCGGCGGACGGCACCCCGACGAACGGCACCCCGGGCCCGACCGGCTGAGCGGGTCCGACCGGCTGACCGGCCCCGGCGGGCCGGCCCTCAGCTCCAGGAGGCGACCAGGTACCCGACGCCGTACGGCGCGCCCTGGTACCCCAGCCGCGCGGTGAGGCCGGCGCCCTCGGCGGCGCCGGCCAGCACCTGCCAGGGCGCCCGGCCCTCGGCCTTCAGCTCGGCGGCCAGTCCCGCGTCCAGGGCGGCCAGCGCCGCCGTGTCCGCCGATCCCAGCGCCCGCGCCAGCCCGGCGTCGAAGCCCTCGGCGCGCTCGTCCAGGTAGCCGGGCGCCTTCAGCGACCGGCAGGCGCTGCCGTCCCCCATCACCAGCAGCCCGACCCGGTCCGCCAGCCCGGCCAGCCCCTGGCCCAGCCCGAGCATCCGGTCCGCGGGCGCGTCGGCCGGCACCGCGCAGGCGTGCGTCGGCAGCGTCACCCCGGCCCGCCCGAGCAGCCAGGCGCCGACGGTCAGCGAGGGCGCCAGCTCCGGCCCCTCGGCCCGGCCGCCCGGCAGCGCGGCCACCAGCGGCACGCCGTACCGGTGGAACGACCCGGCCCCGCCCTCGGTCCACACCTCGGCCTCCGGCCCGGTGCCGACCACCACGAGCAGCTCCGGCCCGGCCGCGAGCACCACCCCGAGCGCCTCGTCGCAGGCCGCGCGCAGCGGCTCCAGCTCGGCCGCCGCCCCGGCGGCGACCTCGGGGACGAGCAGCGGCGGACAGGGACAGACGGCGGCGGCAACCAGCATGTGGATCACTCTAGCCAAGAACGCCGAACGGCCCGGCAGGACCGGAGGGTCCCACCGGGCCGCACGTGCGGCCGGGCGCGGTCAGTCCCCGCAGCAGGCGCCACCGGCCGGGGCGGCGAGCGGCAGCGCCGCCGGGGCGCCGATCGACGGCAGGCCCAGCATCACGCCGGCCGGCTTGGCGGCGGGCTTGGCCTGGCGCTTCTCCCACGCGTCGCCCGCCCGGGTGCGGCGCACCGAGAGCGCCGGGCCCTCGGCCAGCAGGTGGTGCGGGGCGGCGTAGGTGATCTCCACCGTGACCATGTCGCCCGGGCGGACCGGCACGGCGGGCCGGGTGCTGTGCTGGTCGTCCACCCCTCGCACGCTCGGGTTGAAGTGCACCAGCCGGTTGTCGGGCGCCCGGCCGGAGAGCCGGTCGGTCTTGTCGTCCTTCTTGCCCTCGCCCTCGGCGACCAGGATCTCCAGGGTGCGGCCGACCTGCTTCTTGTTCTCCTCCCAGGAGATCTCCTCCTGGAGGGCGATCAGCCGGTCGTAGCGGGCCTGGACGACCGCCTTCGGGATCTGGTCGTCCATCTCGGCGGCCGGGGTGCCCGGGCGCTTGGAGTACTGGAAGGTGAAGGCGTTGGTGAAGCGGGCCTCGCGGACGACCTTCATGGTCTCCTCGAAGTCCTCCTCGGTCTCGCCGGGGAAGCCCACGATGATGTCGGTGGAGATGGCCGCGTCCGGCATCGCCTCCCGCACCTTGCGGATGATGTTCAGGAAGCGCTCCTGCCGGTAGGAGCGGCGCATCGCCTTCAGGACGGTGTCGGAGCCGGACTGCAGCGGCATGTGCAGCTGGTGCATCACGCTCGGGGTCTCGGCCATCGCGGCGATCACGTCGTCGGTGAAGTCGCGCGGGTGCGGCGAGGTGAAGCGGATCCGTTCCAGGCCCTCGATCTGCCCGGCGGCGCGCAGCAGCTTGGAGAAGGCCTCGCGGTCGCCCAGGTCGGAGCCGTAGGCGTTGACGTTCTGACCGAGCAGGGTGACCTCGATGACGCCCTCGTCGACCAGCGCCTCGATCTCGGCGAGGACGTCGCCGGGACGGCGGTCCTCCTCCTTGCCGCGCAGCGCGGGGACGATGCAGAAGGTGCAGGTGTTGTTGCAGCCGACCGAGATCGCGACCCACGCGGCGTAGGCGGACTCCCGGCGGGTGGGCAGCGTGGAGGGGAAGGTCTCCAGCGACTCCAGGATCTCGACCTGGGCCTTGCGCTCGACCGCTGCCCGCTCCAGCAGGGCCGGCAGGTGGCCGATGTTGTGGGTGCCGAAGACCACGTCGACCCAGGGGGCCTTGCGGACGATGGTGTCGCGGTCCTTCTGCGCCAGGCAGCCGCCGACGGCGATCTGCATGCCCTGGTGGCGGCTCTTGACCGGGGCCAGCTGCCCGAGGTTGCCGTACAGCTTGTTGTCGGCGTTCTCCCGCACGGCGCAGGTGTTGAACACCACCAGGTCGGGGTCGCCGTCCCGCCCCGCCTTGACGTACCCCGCGTCCTCCAGCAGCCCGGAGAGCCGCTCGGAGTCGTGGACGTTCATCTGGCAGCCGTACGTGACGACCTTGTAGCTCTTCGATCCGCTGTCACCGCTCACCCAACCAGAGTACGGGCACCCGCACAGCACTTTTCCCCTCCCGTTCTCCTCCCCCGCCTGGCACTATCCCTTCCATGGCCACCCGCACCCCCTCCCGTCTCCGCGCCGCGGCCGACCGGCCGCTGTGGCGGATCGTGCTGGCCCTGGTGCTGGTGCTCACGGGCCTGGGCGGATGGTGGCTGTCGACGGGCGGCTCGGCAGGGCGCCCCAGCGGCGAGACCAGGCTGGCCACCGGCGTCGAGCAGGGGGTGTACGACCGGTACGGCAAGCTGCTGGACGCCCACCTCGCCAAGGCGATGCCCGGGGTACGGCTGGAACTGGACAACTCCGAGGGCTCGATCGACAACCTGGCCCGGGTCACCTCGGGCCGGGACGACTTCGCGATCGCCACCGCCGACTCCGTGGCCCAGTACACCGGCCCGGGCCGGGAGAAGCTGCGGGCCATCGCCCGGCTCTACGACGACTACCTCCAGCTGATCGTGCCGGCCGGCTCCCCCGTGCACAGCGCCGCCGACCTCAAGGGCCTGCGGGTCGGGGTCGGCCAGTCGCTCTCCGGCGTGAACCTGGTGACCCGCCGGCTGCTGGCGGCGGCCGGGCTGAACCCGGACCGCGACATCGCCCCGGCGTTCCTGGGCATCGGCGACGCGGCGAACCAGCTGCGGGCCGGGCAGCTGGACGCGTTCTTCTGGTCCGGCGGCCTGCCGACCACCGCACTCACCGAGCTGTCCGAGCACGTCAGGATCCGGATCGTGCCGCTGGGCGACCTCGCCGAGGGGGTCCACCTGGTCGAGGGCGGCGGGACGGACGCCTACCGGGCGGCCACCATGCCGAAGGGCACCTACCCGAAGGCCGAGCCGCAGGCGGCGGTCGCCACCGTCGCCGTGCCCAACCTGCTGATCACCCGGGCGGACGTGGACGACGACCTGGTCCAGGGCATGACCCGGGCGGTGATCGACAGCCGCGACCAGATCGGCGCCCAGGTGCACGCCGCCCAGCTGGTCGACCTGCGCACCGCCGTCTACACCGACCCGCTCCCGCTCCACGAGGGCGCGGCCCGCTACTACCGCTCGGTGAAGCCCTGAGCTAGGCCTTCCGGCGCTCCGCCCGGGGCACCGCGAGGGTGACGGCGAGGCCGGACGGGGTCGCGGTGCCGAAGGTGAGCGAGCCGCCGGCCGCCTGGAGCAGGGTGCGGGCGATCGACAGCCCGAGGCCCGAGCCGTCCACGTTCTGGTGCCGGGTGCTGCGCCAGAAGCGGTCGCCGGCCCTGGCCAGCTCCTCCTCGGTGAGGCCGGGGCCCTGGTCCGAGACGGTCACCGCGACCTCCTCCTGCCGCACGGCGACCAGCACCCGCACCCGGCTCCCCGCGGGGCCGAACTTCAGCGCGTTGTCGAGCACCGCGTCCAGCGCGCTGCCGAAGCCGATCGGGTCCGCCAGGCCGAGCGCCAGCGCCGGTCCCTCCCAGACCAGCTCGATCCCGCGCTGCCCGGCCAGCGGACGCCAGGCGTCCGCCCGCTCCAGGGTGAGCACGGCCAGGTCGGTGGGCTCGGGCTCGGGGCGGGCGTGCTCGGCGGTGGCCAGCCCGAGCAGGTCGTCCAGCACCCGGGCCAGCCGGGCTCCCTCCTCGCGCACCCCGCCGAGCTCCTCCTCGTGCCCCTCGGGCAGCTCCAGGCCCAGCACCTCGACCCGCAGCAGCAGCGCCGCCAGCGGGTTGCGCAGCTGGTGCGAGGCGTCGGCGACGAAGGCCTTCTGCTGGTCCAGGGCGAGCACCACGTGGTCGGCCATCTCGTTGAACGAGCGGGCGAGCCGCTGCAGCTCGGGCGGGCCGCCGCCGGGTGCCACCCGGGCGTTCATCCGGCCGGTGGCGATGTCGTGGGTGGCGCGGTCCAGGGTGCGGACCGGGCGCAGCACCCACTCGGTGAGCCGGGCGGCGAGGAGCACGGCGACGATCATCGCGGCGGCCTCGCCGGCCCCGATCACCAGCCACTTGCGCACCACCCGGGCGCGCAGCGCCTCGGTCGGGGACTCGCTGAGCACCACGGCGACCACGTCGCCGTCGCGGACCACCGGGGTGGCGACGGTGAGCGTGCGGTCCGGGGTCCACGGCCAGACCTGCGGCGGGTTGTGGCTGCGCCGGCCGTCCAGCGCCTCCTGGAAGGCCTGGTCGGCCCAGCCGCTGGCGGGCACCCGCCAGTCGGAGGGGGCGACCGCGATCGGCATGCCGTCGCGCTGGAAGATGCCGATCCGCACCCCGTAGAGCTCGTGGTAGCGCGCCACCTCGGTGTCCAGCGCGTGCCGGCGGCTGAGGTCGCCGGGGGCGGGCTGCGGGTCGCCCTTGAGCGCGGCCTCCAGGCCGGAGCCGGAGGTCGGCAGGTCCTGGGCGAACCGGGCGGCGTCGTCGAGCCGGTCGACGACCACCCGACTCTGCTCGGCGGCCGCGAACGCCGCCGCGAGCGGCATTCCGAGCGCGGCGAGCACGCAGAGCATCAGCGAGAGCAGGATGCCGAGCAGGCGGGTGCGCACGTGCGGTCAGTGCTCCGCGCGGGCCGGGGGCTGGCTGTCGGCGGCGGGGGCGGGGCACTCGGGTATCAGCCGGTAGCCGACGCCCCGGACGGCCTCGACCAGGCCGGGCAGGGCGAGCTTGGTGCGCAGCGAGCCGATGTGCACCTCCAGGGTGCGGCCGTTGCCCTCCCAGCCGCTGCGCCAGACCTCGCTGAAGATCTGCTCGCGGCGGTAGACCACGCCGGGGCTCTGGGCGAGCAGGGCCAGCAGGTCGAACTCCTTGCGGGTGAGCGGCACGTCCCGGCCGTCGACGCTGACCCGGCGGCGCTCGCGGTCGATCACGATGCCGCGGGACTCCAGCGGGCCGCGCTGCTGCGGGACGGCGTCCGGGGCGGGCACGGCGACGGCGCCGGGGGCGGCGCCGCGGCGGGCGACGGCGTGGATCCGGGCGAGCAGCTCGCCCATGTCGTAGGGCTTGGTGATGTAGTCGTCGGCGCCGAGGTTGAGGCCGTGGATCCGGGAGCGTATGTCGGCGCGCGCGGTCACCATGATCACCGGCACTCCGCTGCCCGCCCGGATCCGGCTGCAGACCTCGAAGCCGTCCCGGTCGGGCAGTCCGAGGTCGAGCAGGACCACCCGGTAGGGCTCGTTGCCGTCCGGCACCAGGGCGTCCAGCGCCTCGTGGCCGCTGCGGGCGTGCCGGACCTGGAAACCGTGCCGGCCCAGGACCGCGACCAGCGCGGCGGCCACCCGTTCGTCGTCCTCGACGAGCAGCAGTCGCATGTGTCTCCTCCTCTCCCGGACGGTGCTCCGGGGGTCTCCCGCGGTCTCTCCCGCGGCCGTCGTACGGTCGTGACGGCTCCCCCTGCCGGGCAAGGTCCCGGTTCTGCGCAGTATGGGCCAGGGACGGCCCGGACGCCAGGCTCGGCCGGTGGCGGCGGCCGGGGCACGCGGCCCCGCCGGGGCTCCGCGATCATGCCCGCCACGGTCGCGGACGCTGCCACTGTGCCCGGTACGGCCCCCGGTGAACAGCGCCCGCCGATCGTGTGGCCGGATCGTGATCCTCAAGTTCCGCTCAGATCGGCTGACGAGACATCGTCAGGCCTCCTATGGTCGCCCCACCGAGGGCCGCGACTCCGCCGGTCGCGGCTCTCGGATTCCTACCACCATTGCCGCCCAAGGGAGTTCGCCTCCCCCGCGGCCGACCAGAGGGAGCCGGCGCGATGACCACGAGCCTCGACAAGGACTCCCGCGCCGACGCCGATCCGCTGGTGGTCCTGCGCAACGTGAACAAGCACTTCGGTGCGCTGCACGTGCTCCAGGACATCGACCTGGAGATCCGGCAGGGCGAGGTGGTCGTGCTGATCGGCCCGTCCGGCTCGGGCAAGTCCACGCTGTGCCGGACGATCAACCGGCTGGAGACCATCGACTCCGGAACGATCACCATCGACGGCCGCCCGCTGCCCGCCGAGGGCCGCGAGCTGGCCCGGCTGCGGGCCGAGGTCGGCATGGTCTTCCAGAGCTTCAACCTGTTCGCCCACAAGACCGTGCTGGAGAACGTGGTCCTCGGCCAGGTGAAGGTCCGCGGCATCGCCCGCGACAAGGCCGTGGCGACCGCCCGGGAGTTGCTGGACCGGGTCGGCGTCGGCGCCCAGGCCTCGAAGTTCCCGGCCCAGCTGTCCGGCGGCCAGCAGCAGCGCGTCGCGATCGCCCGGGCGCTGGCGATGAACCCGAAGGTGATGCTCTTCGACGAGCCCACCTCGGCGCTCGACCCCGAGATGATCAACGAGGTGCTGGAGGTCATGCGCCGGCTGGCCGCCGACGGCATGACCATGGTGGTCGTCACCCACGAGATGGGCTTCGCCCGCTCCGCCGCCAACCGGGTCCTGTTCATGGCCGACGGCCGGATCGTCGAGCAGAACACCCCGGAGGCCTTCTTCACCGCGCCGCGCTCCGAGCGCGCCAAGGACTTCCTCTCCAAGATCCTGCACCACTGACTCCCCCGGGCCGGATCCCGGCCGACGGCGGCAAGGGCGCCGCCGCGCGCCCGCCCGCCCGTCCGCTCCACCTTCGAACTTCCCTTCGCCAGAGCCCGGTCGAACCGTGGCCCAGCCCGAGGAGCACCCTCATGAGGACTCGTCGCACCTTCGCCGTCGCGCTCTGTGCCGTCGCGCTCACCGCCACCGCCGCCTGCGGCAAGGACGGCACCCCCGGCAGCGCCGCCACCGGTGCCGGCGGCACCCCCGCGCCGGCCCTGCCCACCTACACCGTGAAGACCGACGTCAAGGTGGACTCGGCGATCCTGGCCGCCGCCAAGCAGCGCGGCCAGCTGATCATCGGCGCCAAGGCCGACCAGCCGTTCCTCGGCTTCGAGGACCTCGCCACCGGCGACCGCAGCGGCTTCGACATCGAGATCGCCAAAATGGTCGCCGCCGACCTCGGCTTCACCCCGCAGCAGATCAAGTGGCAGACCCTGGTCTCCTCGCAGCGCGAGCCGGCCATCTCCAAGGGCCAGATCGACTTCTACGTCGGCACCTACAGCATCAACGACGAGCGCAAGAAGACCGTCTCCTTCGCCGGCCCGTACTACATCGCCGGCCAGGACCTGCTGGTCAAGGCCGACAACACCACGATCACCGGCCCGGACTCGCTGAACGGCAAGAACGTCTGCACCGCCACCGGCTCGACCTCGATCAAGAACATCGAGAAGTACTCGCCGAAGATCACCCAGTTCGACACCTACTCGGCCTGCGTCGAGAAGCTGAGCTCGGGCGAGGTCGACGCGGTCACCACCGACGACGCCATCCTCAAGGGCTACGCCTCCAAGTACGCGCCCAAGCTCAAGGTCGTCGGCCAGCCCTTCACCAAGGAGAACTACGGCGTCGGCCTGAACAAGGACGACAAGGCGCTGCGCGACGCGATCAACGACGCGATCAAGGCCCACCAGGACAACGGCGACTGGAAGAAGGCCTACGACGCCACCCTCGGCCTCTCCGGCTCCACGGCGCCGCAGCCGCCGGCCCTCGACCGCTACTGATCCGCCCGACCCCCAGAGTCGACGAACCCCTGAGAGGAGGGCCGCCGGATGGGCTTCCTGTTCGAGAACGGCAACTTCGCGCTGTTCCGCGACGGCTTCCTGCAGACGATCGAGCTGAGCGCGCTCAGCGCGCTGCTCGCCCTGCTGCTGGGCACCCTGCTGGCGGCCTTCCGGGTCTCCCCGATCCCGGTCCTGCGGGCCTTCGGCACCTGCTGGGTGACGATCTTCCGCAACACCCCGCTGACCGTGCTGTTCTTCGCCGTGACCTTCGGCCTCCCCCCGCTCGGCGTGCACTTCGACCACCTCACCTTCGCGGTGCTGGCGCTCGGCGGCTACACCGCCGCGTTCGTCTGCGAGGTGCTGCGCTCCGGCATCAACACGGTGCCGCTCGGCCAGGCCGAGGCCGCCCGCAGCCTCGGCCTGACCTTCGGCCAGACCCTCGTGCACATCGTCCTGCCGCAGGCGGCCCGAACCGTGCTGGCCCCGATGAGCAGCGTCTTCATCGCGCTGCCCAGGAACTCCGCGATCGCCGGCGCGTTCAGCGTCGGCGAGCTGTACAGCGTCCAGCAGGGGTTCTCCGACGGGGACGGCTACTCGATCTTCGCGATCTTCTTCTGGGTGGCCTGCGCCTACCTGCTGATCAGCGCCACCGTCGCCCTGCTGTTCCGCTTCCTGGAGTCCCGACTGGCGGTGGCCCGATGAGCAAGCTCCTCACCCGTCCCACGACGGCCGGCGTCCTCTTCGACGCCCCCGGCCCCAGGGCCCGCGCCCGCTACCGGGTCTTCGGGGTGCTCTCGCTGCTCGGCATCGCCGGGCTGCTCTGGTACGCCTTCGGCGCGCTGAACGACAACGGCCAGTTCGACCCCCTGCTCTGGGACGCGTTCCAGTACACGACCATCCAGCAGCGGATCGTCGACGGCCTGCTCGCCACCCTGCGGGCCTTCGGGCTGGCCGCGGTGTTCTCGCTGGTGCTCGGCGCGCTGCTGGCCGCCGGGCAGCTCTCCGACCACCGGCCGGTGCGCTGGGCGTGCGTCTCCTTCGTCCAGTTCTTCCGGGCGATGCCGCTGCTGATCCTGATCGTCGCCCTCTACTACGGGTTCTTCGCCAAGGACCCGCTGTGGGCGCTGGTGCTCGGGCTCACCCTCTACAACGGCTCGGTCCAGGCGGAGATCATCCGCAGCGGCGTCAACGCCGTCCCCCGGGGCCAGGGCGAGGCGGCGTTCGCGCTCGGGATGCGCAAGACCCAGGTGATGACGACCATCCTGGTCCCGCAGGCGGTCCGCTCGATGCTGCCCTCGATGATCGGCCAGCTGGTCGTCACCCTCAAGGACACCTCGCTCGGCTTCGTCATCACCTACTCCGAGCTGCTCTTCGTCGGCAAGGCCATCGCCACCCAGCCGATCAACGCCGCGGGCTTCCCCTACATCCCCGTGGTGCTCGTGATCGGGCCCGTCTACATCGCGATGTGCCTGCTGCTCACCGCGCTCGCCCGGTGGATCGAGGCACGCGGCCGAAGCGGCGCGAACCG
The DNA here is from genome assembly GCF_042802195.1 of Kitasatospora sp. NPDC057500. Classification (NCBI taxonomy): domain Bacteria; kingdom Bacillati; phylum Actinomycetota; class Actinomycetes; order Kitasatosporales; family Streptomycetaceae; genus Kitasatospora; species Kitasatospora sp. NPDC057500. Next base: position 79,270 of record NZ_JBHVER010000006.1, read on the forward strand.
GCGCACTTCATCTGCTGCTTGACGGGCACGCAGGTGAACTGTTGCATTGCTCTTCGTGACACCATCCGGGAGCATCCACGCGGCATATGACGCCACCTCGTCGAACGGCCCCTGCCCGGAGGTCCACGGCCGCACCGCAGCGGACCGTCCGGGCCCGAAGGGGCCGGCATGGACCCGGTGATCGTGGTCGGGGCCGGGCCCGTCGGCCTGGCCCTGGCCCTCGCGCTCGCCCGGCACGAGGTGCCGACCGTCGTCCTCGACGAGGGCTCCGGGCTCTGCCCCGAGAGCCCTCGCAGCGTCGTCCTCGGCAGCGAGACCGCCGCCTTCCTCACCAGGATCGGCTACCCCCGGGCCGCCGCCGACGCCGCCCGCTGGGACGCCTTCACCCTCTGGCGCCGCCGCCAGGAGGTGCTCCGGATCGACCTCTCCGGGACCCCCGTCCTGCACCTGCCCCAGCACCGCCTGCAACGCGGGCTCCAGGACGCCCTCACCGGCACCCCGCTGGTCCGGCTGGTCCCGCTGAGCCGGGTCACCCGGCTCGAACAGGACCGCGACGGCGTCAGCGTGCTCTCCCGCAGCCCCAAGGACGGCACCGAGACCTGGTGGCGCGGCAGCCACCTGGTCGGCTGCGACGGCGCCCGCTCGGCCGTCCGCAAACTGCTGAAGATCCGCTTCCCCGGCCGGCCCGCCGTCGACCGCAGCGCCGTCGCGACCGTCCGGGTCGACCTGCCGTTCACCGAACCCCGGCTGCACCGCGAACCGCCGTGGCGCGGCGACCGCGAGGCCACCGCCCGCCCGCTGCCGCACGGCGTCTGGCGGCTCGACTGGCGGCTGCCCCCGGGCCGGCCCGCCGTCACCGAACCGGTCGACCCGCACGCCACCTGGCCCGGCATCGTCACCGGCGACACCCTGCTCACCCGGGTCACCTCCACCCTCACCGGCTGGTGCGGCGAACTCCCGAAGTTCGACCTGCTCGCCGCCGCCGACCACACCGCCCAGCAGCGGCTGGCCGCCCGCTTCCGGGTCGGCCGCTGCTTCCTGGCCGGCGACGCCGCCCACCTGCACGGCGCGCTCGGCATGCAGAACCTCACCGACGGCCTGCGCGACGCCGACAACCTGGCCTGGCGGCTCGCCCTCGCCTGGCACCTCCACTCCGGCGGCCCGCAGCCCGGCGACTCCCTGCTCGACGGCTACGAGGCCGAGCGGCGCGGCGCGGTCGGCGCCCGGCTGCGCGCCGTCGACCAGTCCATGCCGCTGCTGCGCCCGCTGCGCGGCTGGGCGCAGACCCGGCGCTCGCTGCTCACCGGCTCGTTCCGCAAGCACGCGCCGCTGCTCGCCGACGGCCACCTCGGCACCGGCCGGTTCGGCGGCGCCCCCGCCTACCCGGCCGTCCCCGCCGGCGTGCCCGGAAGGGTCCCGGTCCAACGCGGCACCCGCGGCGCCACCTCGCTCAGCGAACTGCTGCCCGCCACCGCGCCCGGCGTGCTCGTCCCCGACCTGCCGGTGCTGGCCACCGACGGCACCCCGGACCAGTTGCACGCCCGGCTCGGCGCCGGCTTCCTGCTGCTCCTGGTCGCTCCCGGCACCGCCGTCTGGTCCGCCGAGCGCTGGCTCGGCGCCGGGCTGATGCCCCGGCTGGCCGAAGTCGCCGCCGCGCTGCCGGTGCCGGCCGAGGTCGTGGTCGCCGAGGCCTACCCGGGCGCGGGACCGCACACCGTGCTGCTGATCCGGCCCGACGGCCACCTGGTCGGGGTCACCCAGGGCGTGGACGCCGAGGACCTCCAGGCGCTGGCCGACCGGGCCCGGGGCGGCCCGGCCTCGCTCACCGGCGTTCCCGAGCCCGAGCCGGAGCCGCCGGCCGTCCGCCCGGCCGGCGCGCAGGGCGCCGACGCTCCTAGCGGGCCACCTCGGTGACCCGGCTCTCCCGGACCACCGTGACCCGGATCTGGCCCGGGTAGGTCAGCTCCTCGGCGACCTGCTTGGCGACCTCGCGGGCGATCATCTGCGCCCCGAGGTCGTCCACCACCTCCGGGCGGACCATCACCCGGACCTCCCGGCCGGCCTGCATCGCGTAGACGTCCGCCACGCCGTCGTGCGCCCGGGCGATCGCCTCCAGCCGCTCCAGCCGGCGCACGTACACCTCCAGCGACTCCTTGCGCGCTCCCGGCCGCCCGCCCGAGCAGGCGTCGGCGGCCTGCACCAGTACCGCCTCCACGGTCTTCGGCTCCACCTCGCCGTGGTGCGCGGCGATCGCGTGCACCACGTCCGCCGGCTCGTCGTGCCGCCGGGCGAAGTCCGCGCCGACCGCCGCGTGGCTGCCCTCGACCTCGTGGCTCAGCGCCTTGCCGATGTCGTGCAGCAGCGCCGCGCGCCGCACCGGCTCCGGGTCCACCCCCAGCTCGGCGGCCATCATCCCGGCCAGGTGCGCGGACTCCACCAGGTGGCCGAGCACGTTCTGCCCGTACGAGGCCCGGTAGCGCAGGGTGCCCAGGGTGCGGACCAGGTCCGGGTGCATGCCGCCGACCCGGACGGCGAGCAGCGCGTCCTCGCCGGCCCGCACGCAGCGGCGCTCCACCTCGGCGCGGCTGCGCGCGTGGACGTGCTCGATCCGCATCGGGTGGATCCGGCCGTCCTCGACCAGCTGCTCCAGGGTGAGCCGGGCGGTCTCCCGGCGGACCGGGTCGAAGCAGGAGAGCTGCACCACCGCCGGGGTGTCGTCGATGATCAGGTTGACGCCGGTGACGGCCTCGAAGGTCTTGATGTTGCGGCCCTCGCGCCCGATCACCCGGCCCTTCATCTCCTCGGTGGGCAGCCGGAACACCGACACCGCGGTCTCCGCGGTCTGCTCGGCCGCCAGCCGCTGGATCGCCCCGGCCACGATGCCCCGGGCCCGCTGCTCGCCCTCCTCGCGGGCGGCGCGCTCGATCTCCCGGACGGTGACCGCCGCCTCCCGGCGGGCCTGCGTCTCGGCGGCGCGGACGAGTTCGGCGCGGGCCTGGTCCGCGGAGAGTCCGGCGGTCCGCTCCAGTTCGGCCGCCCGGTGCCGGACCAGCTCCGCCGCCTCGTCCCGGGCGCGTGTCACCTCGGCCGTCCGCTCGGCGAGTTCGCCCTCGCGGGTGCGGAGCCGGTCGAGCTCGTCGGCCAACCACTCCTCGCGCCGGTCGAGTTCGGCGCGCAGCCGGTCCGCCTGCTGTTCGGCCTGCCGTCGGGCCCGCTCGGTCTCGGCGGTGGCCCGGCGCTGCGCGCCGCGGATCCGCCGGGCCACCAGCCAGGCCGTCGCCAGGGCCGCCAGCACGGCCGCCACCAGCAGGGAGGCGGCCGGTCCGGCGCTCACCGCGATCCTCATGCTGCCCACTCCCCGTCCCGCCGCGGCACTCCGCCCGGGACCCTCGCGCGGTCGGCCCTCAACCGCCGGACCGCAGGCATGGCCGGGAGCGCGGCCGGGGGTGGCCGAGGGGTGATCGACGTGCTCCCGCACTGAGTGCGAGGCTAAGCGCGGGTTACGAAACGGTCAAGACTGGCCAGGCAGTTGACCAACCGTCGGGTAACCCCCGGTGACCCGGGTGTCAGTCCCCGTACGCCGTGTCCCCGTACGCCGCACCGTGGTCCCCGGCGTCGGCCTCCTCCTCGTCCAGCGCCTCGCGGACCACCCGGAAGGCCAGCCCTTCGGAGTAGCCGCGCCGGGCGAGCACACCGACCAGCCGGCGGGTGCGGGTCTGCCGTTCCAGGCCCCGGGTGGTCCGCAGCCGGCGCTCGACCAGGGCGCGGGCCGCCGCGGTCTCGTCGTCCGGGTCGAGCTGGGCGAGGGCCTGCTCGGCGAGGTCGCCGGCGGCCCCCTTGGTCCGCAGCTCCTGCGCCAGTGCGCGCCGGGACAGGCCCCGGACGCTGTGCCGGGACTCCACCCAGGCGCGGGCGAAGGCCGCGTCGTCGATCAGCCCGACCTCCTCCAGCCGGGTCAGCACCTCCTCGGCGACCTCCTCCGGGATCTCCCGCTTGCGCAGGGCGTCGGCGAGCTGCCTGCGGGTCTTGGCCGCACCGGTGAGCAGGCGCAGGCAGATGTCCCGGGCCCGGCTCTCGGGATCGGCCGGCTCCTCGGCCCGGGCACGCCGGGACGCGCCGGGACGCCCGGAAGCACCGTCCGCACCCTCCGAGACGTCCGGGCCGTCCGGGCCGTCCGCGCCGTCGTGGTCGGCCCGGCGCCTGGAACGGCCGGAGCGCCGCCCGGGCCGTTCCTCCGGGAACGCCGGAGCGGGGGCGGCCGCACCCCCGTGACCGGCCGCACCCGCTCCGTCGCCCCGGTCGTCCCGGTCGCTCTCAACGGCCGAGCGGCGCCGACGCCGCCCCGAGGGCAGCTCGGAGGCGGAGACGAGCCCGAGCTCCCCGACGTCCGCCGGCCGGGCCGCAGGCCTCGGTGCGGACCGGACGCGTTCCGGCTCGAACTGGGGCTCGGGCCCGGACTCCGGTTCGGCCACGGCCGCGAACCAGTCCGGCGGCCCGTAGTCGTCGTCCTCCTCCGGGCCGGCCGGCCCACTGTGCTGCGTCAACGGCTCAGGCCTTGGCGGCCGCCGCCGTCTTCTTCGCCGCGGCCGTCTTGGCGGCGGTCGCGGTGATCGGCTTGGCCGCCGGCTCGGCGGCACCCGCCGCGGCGTCGGCCGGCTCCTCGACCTTGGGGCCGATGCCCAGCTTGCCCTTGATCTTCCGCTCGATCTCGTCGGCCAGCTGCGGGTTGTCCCGCAGGAAGTTGCGGGCGTTCTCCTTGCCCTGGCCGAGCTGGTCGCCCTCGTAGGTGTACCAGGCGCCCGACTTGCGGATGAAGCCGTGCTCGACGCCCATGTCGATCAGGCCGCCCTCGCGGCTGATGCCCACGCCGTAGAGGATGTCGAACTCGGCCTGCTTGAACGGCGCGGCGACCTTGTTCTTGACGACCTTGACGCGGGTGCGGTTGCCGACCGCCTCGGTGCCGTCCTTCAGGGTCTCGATCCGGCGGATGTCCAGACGGACCGAGGCGTAGAACTTCAGCGCCCGGCCACCGGTCGTGGTCTCCGGCGAGCCGAACATCACGCCGATCTTCTCGCGCAGCTGGTTGATGAAGATCGCGGTGGTGTTCGACTGGTTCAGCGCACCGGCGATCTTCCGCAGCGCCTGGCTCATCAGACGCGCCTGCAGACCGACGTGCGAGTCGCCCATCTCGCCCTCGATCTCCGCGCGCGGGACCAGCGCCGCCACGGAGTCGATGATCACCAGGTCGATCGCGCCGGAGCGGATCAGCATGTCGGTGATCTCCAGGGCCTGCTCACCGGTGTCCGGCTGGCTGACCAGCAGGGCGTCGGTGTCCACGCCGAGCTTCTTGGCGTACTCCGGGTCGAGCGCGTGCTCCGCGTCGACGAAGGCGACCGTGCCGCCGGCCTTCTGGGCGTTGGCCGCCAGGTGCAGGGTCAGCGTGGTCTTGCCGGAGGACTCGGGGCCGTAGATCTCGATCACGCGGCCGCGCGGGATGCCGCCGACCCCGAGGGCGACGTCCAGGGCGGTGGACCCGGTGGAGATCACCTCGACCGGCTCGTTGGCCTTCTCGCCGAGGCGCATCACCGAGCCCTTGCCGAACTGCCGCTCGATCTGGGCGAGCGCCGTCTCAAGGGCCTTCTCGCGGTCCGTACCTGCCATGGCTTCCACCCTCGGGTTCTGTGCTGTGCGCTTCATCGTCCTCGACGCTAGCGCGTCCCACCGACAATCGGCTCCGACCCGGCTCCGCCTGGGGAGAACTCTGCGCCGGAGAGTACAAAGAACATGTGTTCGAATCAAGCCTATGCTGTTCGAGCCTTGATCGACTCCGGGCTACTTCCGGTCCGAGTCCCCGCCGACCATCCGCCGCAGCCGGCGCGCCGCCTTCCGGCGCAGTTCCCGCCGCTGCCGGCGCTGCTCGCCGCGGTCGACCCGCGGGTCGGTGACCTCGTACCGCCGGACGTACGTGCCGACGAACCCCTGCAAGGTGGCCGCCGCCGGGATGGCGATCAGCGCGCCGACCGCACCGAGCAGCGCCGCGCCCGCGATCACCGAGCCGAACGCCACCGCCGGGTGCACGTCCACCGTCTTCGCGGTGATCCGCGGGTGCAGCAGGTAGTTCTCGATCTGCTGGTAGACCACCACGAACACCAGCACCCAGAGCGCGTCCACCGGCTCGTCGGTGGTGAGCGCCACCAGCACCGGCAGCGCGCCCGCCAGGTAGGTGCCGATGGTCGGCACGAACTGCGACATGACGCCGACCCAGACCGCCTGCGCGGCCGCGTACGGGAGGTCGAGCAGCGCGAACATCACCCAGTGCGCGAACGCCGAGGCGACCGCGAGCAGGGCCCGGGAGTAGAGGTAGCCGCCGGTCTTGGCCAGCGCGATCTCCCAGGCGCGCAGCACCTCGGCCTGCTTGGCGGGCGGCAGCATCGAGCAGACGGTCCGCCGCACCCGCGGCCCGTCGGCGGTGAAGTAGAAGGTGAAGAGGCCGACCGTGAACGCCTGGAACAGCCCGCCGATCAGGGTCGAGGAGACGCCCCAGACGTTGTCCGCGGCCGACTGCGCGTAGCTCTCGATCGCACCGGAGTCCTTGAGCAGCTTCTTCTGCAGCTCGTCCAGCGAGAGTTCCTGGTGGAAGGTGCGGTTGACCCAGCCGATCAGGTTGTCGAGCAGGTGCGGGAGGTCGCCGGCGATCTTCGCCACCTGGTCGACCAGCAGGGTGCCGAGCGCCGTCAGGAACCCGCCGACCGCTATCGCCACCGCGATGAAGACCAGGAAGGTGCCGACGCCCCGACGCACTCCGCGGGCCGCCATCCGGTCCACCGCGGGCTCCAGCGCGAGCGACAGGAAGAAGGAGACCAGCAGTATCACGAAGAGGTCGATCAGCTGGTGGAAGGCCCAGTCGGCGAGCTGGAACAGCCCGACCAGGACCAGCGCCAGCACCATCGCCCGGGGCAGCCAGCGCGGCATGCCGGAGCCCCAGAGGCCGTCCCCCGCGGTGCGGGTCGGCCCCGGTCCCGACGGCGGTGCGGGCGGGGAGACGGGCGTAGGGCCCGCGGCCTCGTCGGTGACCTGCGCCGACCTGTCCGAATTCTGCTGTTCTGCACTGCTTGCCACCCGCACAGTCTGACCCATCCCCGACGTGCGTTCGAGCATCGGGCGGGGGGTGCCGCCCGCGGCCGGGCCCGCCCCGCTCAGCGGAGCACGGAGGAGACGCCCTGGGTGTCGCAGACCACCCGCCAGACGTCCTTGGCCTCCCAGCCCGCCTCCAGCGCCTGACGGACCGTCCGCCCGCCGAGTTCACTCATCACGTGGTCGCTCGCGAAGGACTCCGCGTACGCCTCGCCGAAGTGCTCGTACATCCGCCGCCAGAACTCCGTCAGCCTCATGCCCACCAGTATCCCGGACCGCCCCGCCGATCCCTACGGACGCCAGTCGGCCGCCGTCAGGGCGTACTCGACCTCGCCGTGCTCACTGCCCGGGACCGGATCCGGGTGGTCCTCGTGGAAGGTCCGCACGTACGAGAGCCCCGCCTTCTCCATCACCCGCCGCGAACCGCCGTTGACCGCCATGGTGTACGCCACCACCCGTTCGACCCCGAGCCCGGTGAAGCCCCGGCGGATCAGCGCCCGGGCGCCCTCGGTGGCGTAGCCGCGCCCCCAGGCCGGTCGGCGCAGCCGGTAACCCAGCTCGACCTCGGCGCGGTCGCCGTCCGGCGGCCGGAACTCGAACCAGCCGAGGAAGGCCCCGCCCGCCCGCTCCTCGGCGGCCCACCAGCCGAGGTCGCCGTACCGGCGGTAGTGGTCGAGGTAGAGCGGCAGCAGGGTGTGCTCGACCTCCTCCCGGGCGGTGGGCCGTCCGCCGCTCAGGTAGCGGGTCACCTCCGGGTCGGCGTCCAGTTCGACCAGGGCGTCCACGTCGGCGGCGGTGAAGCGGCGCAGCACCAGCCGCTCGGTGGTGAGGAAGACGTCCATCCTCCGATCCTCGCCCGCCCGCGTCGGCCCGTCACCCGGTTTTCCGGGCGGCGGCTCAGCGCGGCAGGACCAGCGCCCCGGCGCCGTAGTACTCGTGGTCGCCGCAGGCGTGCGGGCCGGGCGGGCAGGCGGCGTCCGCGGCGGTGGCCAGCAGCGCGGCGAGCCGGTCGGCGTCCCAGTCCGGGTGCAGCGCGGCGGCCACCGCGACCGCGCCGGTGACGTGCGCCGCGGCCATCGAGGTGCCGGCCAGCGCGGCGTACCGCTCGCCGGGCCAGTCGGAGACCACCGCCCCCCAGGTGCCGCCGTCCGGGTCCCCGCCGGGGGCGGCGAGCGAGACCCGGCCGCGCCCGTGGTTGGTGTAGGCGGACGGGCGGCCGTCCCGGTCGACGGCGGTCACGGTGACCACGCCGGGCAGCTCACCGGGCAGCCGGACGCAGTCGGGGCCCAGCTCGCGGGACTGCGGGGGCCCGGTGGTGCGGTCGTTGGGGCTGCGCTCGTCGGTGCGGACGGCGCCGAGGTCCTGCGCGTCGTTGCCGGCCGAGGCGACCACCACGGCGCCCTGGCGGCGGGCGTACCCGACGGCCCGGCCGACGGCTGCGGTCAGCGCGGCCTGGTCGGCGTCGTCGGGGCAGTTGTACTTCCAGGGGTCGGCGAAGTAGCTGTTGTTGATCGCCCGGGCGCCGTGGTCGGCGGCCCAGAGCATGCCGCAGACGATGTTCTCGGCGTAGTACTGGCCGAGCGGGCCGAGCATCCGGACGGCGGCGATCCGCACGCCGGGGGCGACTCCGCTGACGCCGCGGCCGTCCCGGGTGGCGCCGACGATCCCGGCGACGTGGGTGCCGTGGCCGCTCTCCCCGACCCCGGCGTCGGGGCGCCAGGACCCGGTGCGGGCGTCGGGGCGGCCGTCGGCGCAGGAGACCGAGCTCCTCGGGTCGACGGCGGCGCGCAGGTCGGGGTGGGTGTCGTCGACGCCGGAGTCGAGGACGGCGACCAGCACCCGGCGCAGGGCGTCGGCGCCGGGTGCGTCCGGGCCGCGCGGCGAGCGGGGGGTGGTGTCCGCGGCCGCGTCGGCGGCGCCGAGCAGCGCGAGGTTCCAGGCGTCGCGCTCGCCGGGGTCGGGGACCGTCGCGGTGGTGTCGTCCCCGCCGGCCCCGCCGTCCCCGGTGGCCGGCCCGGCCCCGGAGTCCCCGCCGTCCGCCCGGGCCCGGAAGTCGCCGGCGCCCTCCACCGACCGGGGCGGGCCGGGCACCGGGGAGGTGCGGGTGGCACCGACGGCGGCCACCCCGGGCCGCCCGCGGACCTTCTCCGCGAAGCCCCCGGCGGCGTAGGCGAGCACCACCCCGATCTGCGGGTACTCCTGGACGACCTGCCCGCCGGCCGCCCGGGTCTGCTCCGCCGCGCGGCCGGCCCCCTCGGCGTCCGCCCGCTCGCCGAGGACCAGGTAGCTGAGGTAGGCCCGCCCCGGTCCGGCCACGTACGGCACGGCGCCGCCGACGACCAGCGCGGTGAGCAGTATCGCGAGCAGGACCCGCAGCGGCCCCCGGCCCCGGCGCCGGCCGCTCCCGGCCGGTCCGGCCAGCCGGACGGCGACCGGGACGGGACCGCGGCCGGACGGGTCCGCCTGCGCCATGGCACGGCCTCCGCTCGTCGGGTCCCGGCGGCCGCACCGGGGCGGCCGGCCGCAGGAGGGCTGGTCTTCACAGGGGCATCACAAGGACTGAATCATCACCATATGATCTGTTTGTCCGCTCTGCCTTTCCGATTGCCCCGAACGGCCACCGCCCCCGCCCGCCCCGCCCCGGTTGTCGGTGCCACCCGGCACCATGGGGGCATGGCGACCGCGCACCCGACCCCGCCCCCGGCCGACCCGCTGGCCGGCTTCGCCCCCGCCACCCGGGCCTGGTTCAGCGGCGCCTTCTCCGCGCCCACCACCGCCCAGGCCGAGGCCTGGCGCGCCATCGCCCGGGAGACCGACGTCCTGGTGGTCGCCCCCACCGGCTCCGGCAAGACCCTCGCGGCCTTCCTCTCCGCCCTGGACCGGCTCAGCAGCACCCCTGCGCCCGCCGAGCCCAAGCGCCGCTGCCGGGTCCTCTACATCTCCCCGCTCAAGGCCCTCGCGGTCGACGTCGAGCGCAACCTCCGCGCCCCGCTGGCCGGCCTGCGCCAGGCCGCCGTCCGGCTCGGCCTGCCCGAACCGGACGTCCAGGTCGCCATCCGCTCCGGCGACACGCCCGCCGCCGACCGCCGGCGTTTCGCCACCCACCCGCCGGACATCCTCATCACCACCCCCGAGTCGCTCTTCCTGCTGCTCACCTCCGCCTCCCGGGACGCCCTGCGCGGCATCGACACGGTGATCCTGGACGAGGTGCACGCCGTCGCCGGCACCAAGCGCGGAGCCCACCTCGCGCTCTCCCTGGAGCGGCTGGACGAACTGCTGGACCGCCCGGCCCGGCGGATCGGCCTGTCCGCCACCGTCCGCCCGGTCGAGGAGGTGGCCCGCTTCCTCAGCCCCGGGCGCGGCGCCGAGGTGGTCCAGCCGCCCGCCGCCAAGGAGTTCGACCTCTCGGTGGTCGTCCCGGTCCCCGACCTGGACGACCTGCCCGCCGCCCCCGCCGCCGGCGGCGCCGACAGCGACCCGCAGCGGCAGGCGTCCATCTGGCCGCACGTCGAGGAGCGGATCGTCGACCTCGTCCAGGCCCACCGCTCGACCATCGTCTTCGCCAACTCCCGCCGCCTCGCCGAACGGCTCTGCAACCGGCTGAACGAGATCGCCCACGAGCGCGCCACCGGCGAAGGACTGCCCGAGGCGCACGCCCCCGCCCTGCTGATGGGCGGCTCCGGCGCCGCCAAGGGCGCCCCGGCGGTGATCGCCCGCGCCCACCACGGCTCGGTCTCCAAGGAGCAGCGCGCCCTGGTCGAGGAGGACCTCAAGGCCGGCCGGCTGCCCGCCGTGGTCGCCACCTCCAGCCTGGAGCTCGGCATCGACATGGGTGCCGTCGAACTGGTGGTCCAGGTCGAGTCCCCGCCCTCGGTCGCCTCCGGCCTGCAACGGGTCGGCCGGGCCGGCCACCAGGTCGGCGCGGTCTCCACCGGCGTCGTCTTCCCCAAGTACCGGGGCGACCTGGTGCAGTCCGCCGTGGTCACCGAGCGGATGCGGGCCGGGCGGATCGAGGCGCTGCGCATCCCGCGCAACCCGCTCGACGTGCTCGCCCAGCAACTGGTCGCGATGACCGCGATGGACACCTGGCAGGTCGACGAACTGCTCACCGCGGTCCGCCGGGCCGCACCCTTCGCCACCCTCCCGCAGTCCGCCTTCGACGCGGTGCTCGACATGCTGGCCGGCCGCTACCCCTCGGACGCCTTCGCCGAGCTGCGCCCCCGCCTGGTCTGGGACCGGGTGGCCGGCACCGTCAGCGGCCGCCCCGGCGCCCAGCGGCTCGCCGTCACCTCCGGCGGCACCATCCCCGACCGCGGCCTGTTCGGCGTCTTCATCGCCGGCACGGAACCGAAGAAGGGCGGTGGCGGGCGACGGGTGGGCGAGCTGGACGAGGAGATGGTCTACGAGTCCCGGGTCGGCGACGTCTTCACCCTCGGCACCACCTCCTGGCGGATCGAGGACATCACCCACGACAAGGTGCTGGTCACCCCCGCCCCCGGCATCCCCGGCCGGCTCCCGTTCTGGAAGGGCGACAGCCTCGGCCGCCCGCTGGAACTCGGCCGCGCCCTCGGCGCCTTCACCCGCGAACTCGGCGCGCTCGACCCGCAGGCCGCCACCGCCAGGCTGAAGCAGGCCGGCCTGGACGACTGGGCCGCCGGCAACCTGCTCGACTACCTCGCCGAGCAGCGCACCGCCTGCGGCCACCTCCCCGACGACCGCACCATCGTGGTCGAGCGCTTCCGCGACGAGCTCGGCGACTGGCGGATCGTCGTGCACTCCCCCTTCGGCGCCCAGGTGCACGCCCCCTGGGCACTCGCCCTCGCCGCCCGGCTGCGCGAGAAGCACGGCCTCGACCCGCAGGTGATGCACGCCGACGACGGCATCGTGCTCCGCCTGCCGGACGCCGATCTCCTGGACTTCCCTTCCGACAAGCCCGTCACCGACGACGCCCCGGTCGGTGCCGACGCCGCGCTGTTCGACCCGCAGGAGATCGAACAGCTGGTCACCGACCAGGTCGGCGGCTCCGCCCTGTTCGCCTCCCGCTTCCGCGAGTGCGCCGGCCGCGCCCTGCTGCTCCCCCGCCGCAACCCCGGCAAGCGCACCCCGCTCTGGCAGCAGCGCCGGCGCGCCGCCCAACTCCTGGAGGTCGCCGCCGAGTACGGCTCCTTCCCGATCGTGCTGGAGGCCGTCCGCGAATGCCTCCAGGACGTCTTCGACGTCCCCGGCCTGGTCGAGCTGATGGGCGACCTCGAATCCCGCGCCGTGCGACTGGTCGAGGTCACCACCCCCGAACCCTCCCCGTTCGCCCGCTCACTGCTCTTCGGCTACGTCGCCCAGTTCCTCTACGAGGGCGACTCCCCGCTCGCCGAACGCCGCGCCGCCGCCCTCTCGCTCGACTCCCGGCTGCTGTCCGAACTCCTCGGCCAGGCCGAACTGCGCGAACTCCTCGACCCGCAGGTCCTCGCCGACCTGGAGGCCGAACTCCAGCGGCTCACCCCCGAGCGCCGGATCAAGGACGCCGAGGGCGTCGCCGACGCGCTGCGCCTGCTCGGCCCGCTCAGCGAGGCCGAGCTGACCGCCCGCGGCGCCGAACCGCTCTGGGCCCTCGAACTGGAGGCCGCCCGCCGGGTGATCCAGGTCCGGATCGGCGGCGATCGGCGCTGGGCCGCCATCGAGGACGCCGGCCGACTGCGCGACGCCCTCGGCACCCCGCTGCCGGTCGGCGTGCCCGAGGCCTTCACCGAGCCGGTCAAGGACCCGCTGGGCGACCTGCTCGCCCGGCACGCCCGCACCCACGGACCGTTCACCGCCGCCGAGGCCGCCGCCCGCTACGGCCTCGGCTCCGCCGTGGTCACCGGCACCCTGCACCGCCTCACCGCCAACGGCCGCCTGGTCCAGGGCGAGTTCAGGCCGCCCGCGGCCCACCACCCTTCTCCGGAGGCGCTTCGCGCTGCCCCTCCCGAGGGCCACGCCACCACCGTCGAGTGGTGCGACGCCGACGTCCTGCGCCGGCTGCGCCGCCGCTCGCTGGCCGCCCTGCGCCAGGAGGTCGAACCCGTCCCGCCGCGCGCCCTGGCCGCCTTCCTGCCCCAGTGGCAGCACCTTTCCGGCCACCGGCTGCGCGGCCCGGACGGCCTGCTCCGGGTGGTCGAACAGCTCCAGGGCACCGCCCTGCCCGCCTCCGCCCTGGAGAAGCTGATCCTCCCGGCCCGGCTCGCCGACTACTCCCCCGGCCTGCTGGACGAGCTGATGGCGGCCGGCGAGGTCGGCTGGGCCGGCGCGGGCGCGCTGCCCGGCAAGGACGGCTGGATCAGCCTGCACCTGGCCGAGAACGCCCATCTGCTGCGCCCCGAGCCGGTACCGCCCGCCGTCACCCCGGTGCACACCGCGGTGACGGCGGCGCTGGCCGGCGGCTACGGGCTGTTCTTCCGCCAGCTGGCCGCCCAGCTCCCCGAGACGCCCGAGCCCGAACTCGTCGAGGCCCTGTGGGACCTCGTCTGGGCCGGGTACGTCAGCAACGACACCCTGGCCCCGCTGCGCGCCCTGCTCGGCTCCGGCCGGACGGCCGGCGCCACCGCCCACCGGGCGCCCCGGGCCACCCCGCGCGGGCGCTTCGGCGGCGCCGGACGCCCCTTCGGCCGGGTCGGCGGCGCGCTGCGCAGCGGCCCGCCGACGGTCGGCGGCCGCTGGTCGCTGCTGCCCCCGTTCGCCGCCGACCCGACCGTCCGGGCCACCGCCCAGGCGCAGAGCCTGCTGGACCGGCACGGCCTGCTCACCCGGGGCACCGTCGCCGCCGAGCGGGTCCCGGGCGGCTTCGCCGGGGTCTACCGGGTGCTCGCCGCCATGGAGGAGCGCGGCCGCACCCGCCGGGGCTACTTCGTCGAGGGGCTGGGCGGCGCCCAGTTCGCCATGGAGGGCGCGGCCGACCGGCTGCGCTCGGTCAGCGGCCGGCTGGAGCGGGCCCGGGGCGCCGAGTGGCCGGCCGCCCCGAGCGCCGAACCGCCGCAGGCCCTGGTGCTGGCCGCCGCCGACCCGGCGAACGCCTACGGCGCCGCGCTGCCCTGGCCCGAGCCGCCCGCCGGGTCCGCCGAGGCGGCGGGCAAGGCGCACCGCCCCGGCCGGAAGGCCGGCGCCCTGGTGGTGCTGGTCGACGGCGAGCTGTGCCTGTACGTGGAGCGCGGCGGCAAGTCGCTGCTGGCCTGGGCGCAGGACGAGGCCACCCTCGCCGCGGCGGCGTCCGCGCTGGCCGGGGCGGCCCGGGCCGGGGCGCTGGGCAGCGTCACCGTCGAGCGGGCCAACGGCGAGCCGGCCCTCGGCTCGGCGCTGGGCGGCGCCCTGGAGCAGGCGGGCTTCCACGCCACCCCGCGCGGCCTGCGGCTGCGCCCCTGAGCCGGTCACGGAACACGGGGGACCCGGAGAAGCGACGAGGGCCGTGGGAC